>NZ_CP104015.1:0-109870 GCF_025152625.1 Enterobacter sp. CP102
GAGCGAAGAGAAATATAACCGCGTGGTAATGTGGGCGGTTGAAGGCGTTGAAAACGTCAGTGCATCAGCCATCGCCCTCGGTGCTTCTGCAAGTATTTTTAACGGCATGACCACCAGCCAGCTGCACGAGGCGCTGGTGAAAGCCGCAGCTGATTTGATCAGCCCTGAAACCCCGAACTACTCCCAGGTTGCAGCCCGTCTTAATCTGTTCAAAATGCGCAAAGACGCGTTTGGTCAGTACGAATATCCTGACCTATACATGCACATCGTGAACCTCGTTAACCGCGGCATCTACGATGAAGACCTGTTGAAACGCTATCATCTGAACGAGATTAACGAGCTGGGTAAATATCTCGATACCGCTCGCGATGATCTGTTTGGTTACGCGGCCACCGTGCAGCTGCAGGGCAAATATCTTGTCCAGAACCGCGTCACTGGAAAAATTCACGAAGCGCCGCAGCACATTTATATGCTGGTGGGCATGTGTCTGTTTCAGGATTGGCAAGACGGCACCAGCGATAAAACTCGTCTGGAAATGGTCAAAGGCTTCTATGATGTCACCAGTACATTCAAGCTCTCATTGCCAACCCCAATCATGGCAGGCGTTCGCACACCGACGCGCCAGTTCTCAAGCTGTGTACTGATTGAATCTGGCGACAGTCTGAAAGCCATTAATGGTACAGCTGCCGCGATCGTCGATTACGTTTCTCAACGTGCCGGCATCGGCATTAGCTTTGGCCGTATTCGTGCGCTGGGCAGTGAAATCCGTGGCGGCGAAGCGACCCATACCGGTGTTATCCCTTTCCTGAAGCACTTCCAGACAGCCGTTAAATCTTGCTCTCAGGGTGGCGTTCGCGGTGGTGCAGCTACAGCCTATTACCCGTTCTGGCATTTGGAAACTGAAAGCCTGCTGGTGCTGAAGAACAACCGCGGTGTGGATGAGAACCGTGTACGTCATCTTGACTACGGCGTGTTGCTGAACCGTCTGATGTACCGCCGTCTGATTCGTGAAGAGAACATCACTCTCTTTAGCCCGAATGATGTGCCTGGCCTGTATGACGCGTATTTCGAAGATCAGGATCTGTTCGAAGAGCTTTACCTGAAGTACGAAGCTGACCCGGCTATTCGCAAGAAGAGTGTTTCTGCCGTTGAGCTGTTCTCTTCCATGATGCAGGAGCGCGCTTCTACCGGTCGTATTTATATCGGCAACGCTGACCACATGAACGAGCATAGCTCATTCATTCAGAGCATTGCGCCGGTGCGTATGTCGAACCTGTGTGCTGAGATTACGCTGCCAACCAAACCGCTGGTGAAAACTGACGATCCCAACGGCGAGATCGCTCTTTGCACACTGTCAGCGTTTAACCTCGGTGCCATCAATTCTCTGGATGACCTGCAGGAAGTTGCATTCTTCGCAGTCGCGGCGCTCGACTCGCTGCTTGATTACCAAAACTACCCAATGGAAGCCGCAGAGCGTGGAGCAAAAGCGCGCCGCAGCCTGGGCATTGGTGTAACCAACTTTGCGTATTACCTGGCGAAGAATGGCTTTAAATACTCCGATCTCGAAGGCAACAAGCTGGTTCATGAAACGTTTGAAGCCATTCAGTATTACCTTCTGGACGCCAGCTGCAAATTAGCTGAAGCGAAAGGCGCGTGTGAGTGGTTCGACGAAACCAAATACTCTCTCGGCCAGCTGCCAATTGACCACTATCGCAAGTCCCTGGATGGTCAGGAGATCAATGCGAAGCATCCGCTGCTACTCCCATGGGAACAGCTGCGCCACCGCATCAAAGTGCATGGTCTGCGTAACTCTACGCTGACAGCTCAGATGCCATGCGAAACGTCGAGCCAGATCACCAACTCAACGAACGGTATCGAGCCGCCGCGCGGCGCAGTGTCCATTAAATCCTCCAAAGAAGGCGCCATCAAAATGGTTGTGCCTGATTTTGAGAACCTGAAAGGGCAATACGAATATCTTTGGGATATGCCGAGCAACTACGGTTACCTGACCAAAGTGGCGATCATTCAGAAGTTCTTCGACCAGTCTATTTCGACCAACACGAACTATGACCCTGAGCGCTTCCCAAATGGCAAAGTCCCAATGGAAACGCTGCTGGATGATCTGCTCACTGCCTACCAGCTGGGCATCAAAACTCTCTATTACCACAACACGCGCGACGGTGCCGGCCAAACGGAAGACACCAGCGACGTGACCAGCGCGCTCCAGGCTAATCAAGAGCCAATTCTTGACGACGAGCCTGATTGCGACACCTGCACCATCTAAAGCGTGGGGCAGCCGCCCCACCGTCTCCAATCAATTGAACACCTGTGCCAGCGCATCACAATGCTGGCACGTATTACAACGAGGAAAACACATGAGCCAATATTCAACGTTCCGGCTTGGGGCGAACGACGCGACCAAAGAACCTATGTTCCTTGGCCTGTCAGTAAACGTGTCTCGCTATGACCAGCAAAAATATCGCCTGTTTGAGAAGCTGATCGAGAAGCAGCTCTCTTTCTTCTGGCGCCCTGAAGAAGTGGACATCTCTAAAGACCGCATTGAGTTCAACAACAAACTGCAACCGCATGAGCGTCATATCTTCCTGAGCAACCTCCGTTACCAGACGCTGCTGGACTCCGTACAGGGGCGTAGCCCGAACGCTACACTGCTACCGCTGGCTTCCATTCCAGAGCTGGAGACGTGGATTGAAACGTGGTCATTCTCAGAGACCATTCATAGCCGCAGCTACACGCACATCATTCGTGGCATGGTTGATAACCCGGCTGAAATCTTCGACGGTATTGTCAGCGATGAAGAAATCGTGAGCCGCGCAGCATCGGTGACTGAGCAATATGACGCTCTGTACCAGCTGATCTGCGCTCGCGAGTATCTATCAGAACAGGTAGGCCGTTTTGATGAAATCTATGGCGAGCTTGCCATGGAGAAACAGGTTTACCGCACTCTGGTAGCAGTGAACGCTCTTGAAGCCATCCGCTTCTATGTCAGCTTTGCCTGTACGTTCTCTTTTGGCGAGCGTGGGCTGCTTGAGGGCAATACAAAAATTATGCGCTTCATCGCGCGTGATGAAGCCCTGCATTGCCACTCCACCGAAATGATGATCAAGTACATGCGCGTCGGCAAAGAAGGCGAGCTGTGGAAGGCGGTGGCGGATGAGCTGGAACCATTCGTTTATCAGACCATGAAGGATGTGGCCGAACAGGAAATGCGCTGGGCTGAACATCTTTTCAAAGACGGCTCGATGATCGGTCTTAACGCTGAAATCCTGAAACAGTATGTGAAGTATCGCACCAACGTTAGCCTGCGTCGCATGGGGCTGAAGGCTATTTTTGAAGACGCGCTGAACGACCCTTTGCCATGGATGAACAAATGGCTGTTGAGCGACCAGGTGCAAGTAGCTCCGCAAGAAGTTGAAGTCGGTTCATACCTGGTTGGGCAGATCGACTCAACGGTGAGTTCCAAGAGCCTGAAGAAATTCGCCGATATTTGATGAATTTACGTGTTGGATGCCTATGTCCAACACGTTACTATGTTGAAAATAAAGTGATTGTTTAAATAAATAAGGAAACAAGATGTTTACTGGCATTATGGACAAAGTGAAGCTGTTCGGTGACAAAGTTGTCGGCTTCAAGCCAGATCTTTACGAGCTGCATCCGGGTTATGGTGATCATACTCTGGACATCTATGGGATGGTTAACCAGTTCCACGGGCTGTTCCAGCATCCTCAGCGCGTAGCTGCAACACCGGCTTTGCTTCGCTTGCGTGCAAAACTTATTCGCGAAGAAGCTGTTGAAGAAGGCATCCCAGCTGCCGATAACTCAAATTTAGAGAAGATATTGGATGCGATGGCCGACTTCCTCTATGTGGGTGTCGGCACTATGGTGGCTATCCGCGGCGGCGCACCAATGGGGATGAGTATCTACACCCAGGATCAGAGCGTAGGTCGCTTCCATGAGACTTTATCTGTAACTTCCGCGGCGATCGATGATGTGAAGCTGCCGTTCATTGAAGCAGGCAAAGTTGCTGATGAGCTTGAGGCTCTTGCGACCAAAATTGAGTCAGAGAATTTGTCAGAAGGTGCTCTTATTAACGAGCTGCGCCGTGTCCTAAACATGCTTTATGTAGCCTGCAGCATGACTTATCGCCTGGCTGATTTGATGGACATCAACATTGTTGAGCTGGTGGCAGAAGTTCACCGTTCCAACATGACAAAACTGTGGCCAGGTGACGATGCAGAGCGGGCTGCAGCGGTGGAACGCTGCCAGTATGACCGTTCAGATCTGGGCTTCCGAGCCTGTGAAGGTACTGATTTAAAAATCGGATTCCGCATCTCTGATGGCAAGATCCTCAAGTCGCCAACCTACAGTGAAGCCGATCTGGTTGGCTTTGTTGCGACGGCTGAGAAGTCTACAATTGTGAAGGAATTATGAAGATGTGCCTTGTAGTTAAATGGCTATAAAGGTATATTTGATTATTATGCGAAATAAACCTTATCAGAATATCTGATTTATAGACGCCCTGTTGGGCGTCTTTTTTTTTGCTGTTAAGTTATAGGGTTGCTTTGATGGCGCTCTTTTTTTACTTATTATAAGATAGGTATTCACCTACCTATTACAGAAATCAAGATGACAAGTTTACTCAACAAACCTTTCACAAACGGCCTGGCGACGGATTACACGTACCGTTCAGTAATTAGCCGGGTTCAATCAGAAGGCATGGCCTCTGGCGACAGAACCGGAACCGGCACAAAAGGAACCTGCTTCTTAGCAACCGATTACCTGCTCACTGGCGCGTCTGTACCACTTGTGTCCAGCAAAAAAACCAACCTCACGCCTCTTCTGGTAGAGCTGGAATGGTATCTCAAAGGCACTGGCAACATCGGCTTCTTGAAAGAGCATGGCGTCAAAATCTGGGACGCATGGGCTGATGAGAACGGTGACCTCGGGCCGGTGTACGGAAAGCAATGGCGCAATCTGGAAGACACCCGGATTATCCTCAGTTGCGATCTGCAAAAGTATCTTGATCGCGGTTACCTGCTCGAAACTGAAATCGACGACAAACGCTCCCTTGTCACCAGAAGCGTTGACCAGCTGGCGCGCATCGTCAACACGCTGCGCACCAACCCTTCAGATCGTCGAATGCTGATGAGTGCCTGGAATGTGGCTCAGCTGGAAGATATGGCGCTGCCACCTTGCCACTTTGCGTTTTACGTGTGGAGTCGTGAGCTGGATTTCCCAACCCGCTTATCGATGGCGAGCGATGTCGGCCGGACGCACTCTCAATACGGGCATGAAAGCATGTATAGCCGCCTGCTTGAGCTGCTGGATTCTGGCACGGAGATTAATGATGAGCTGATGGATAGCCTGGGCATTCCGAAGCGAGTTCTATGCTCTTCGGTAATGCAGCGCAGCGTTGATGTGTTTGTCGGTATGCCTTTCAACATTGCTGGTTACGGCATCCTGACTCATTTCATTGCCCAAATTACCGGCCACATGGCCGCGTCCCTGACTCATTACGGATGTGATGTTCATGTCTACGACAATCATCAAGAGGCGGTAGAAGAGTTCCAGGCGCGCGAAATTCCGCAAAACTCTGACCCGGTGGTCATCCTTCCCGAAGAATGGGAAGAGATTGACGATTTCCGCTGGGATGGCGTCGTGATTGAAGGCTATGAGCCACTTCCATGGATCAAGGTTCCGGTGGCGGTGTAGCAATGGCCAGGGGAATGATTGTTTTTTGTGAGATCGACAATGTATTGGCTGAGGTAAATCACCGCAGCTCATTGTCGGCCGAGGATGATCGTCTGGTAATGGGCGATGGTCTTATCTTCCCCACCAGCCGAATGCTCCGGGGCTTCATGCGCTCCGGGGCAGAGATTGCTTTGGTTTCAAATCGCTCAGCCAAATTGAGTGAGGCTACGAAGCAATGGCTAAAAGGGGCTGGCATTGATTACGACTGGCTTTACTTCGGCGGAATGACGCCCAAGTACGGAGCTTATTTGAAAAAGACTTTGCAGGAGCATCGGGTCGATCGACTTATTGCAGCGGTAGGCGCCAGCCAAGAGTTTGTCAGCGTAATGGCAAGCCACCCAAACCGCCCTGTTTGTTATGTCGTCCGAAAGGGAGAGTGACCATGTTTATGATTGCAGCGGTGGCAAAGAACGGTGCCATTGGAAAAGGGAATCAGCTGCCATGGCGCAGCAAAGAAGATCTGCAAATTTTCAAGCGCATGACGACCGGCAAGATTGTTGTCATGGGGCGGAAAACGGCGGAAAGCCTGGGTAAGCCACTGCCTGATCGCGCTAACGTTGTGATAAGCCGCGACGCAACTCGTGTACCGGCTGGCTTCTCCCACATGAGAGGTATGCCTGATGTCGCAAAGCTGTCTGTCTACTCAAACCGAGAGGTGGCCATTATTGGTGGCGCTGAGATCTATCGACTCGCCATGCCATACGTCCATCGTGTTTATCTGACGCACCTTGATGTTGAAGTGCCAGACGCAGATACCTTTTTCCCCATGGAAGAAATGGCCGCCGCAAATCTGATTTCGCTTGAGACGTTAGTGGTGCAAGAGGAAACGGCAACAACACCAGCCTTTAAACAAGTTGTTTATGGAGATAAAGAATGGATCGCATAGGTTTGGCTGGCGCCCAGGGAACGGGTAAAACGACTTTAGCCAAGCGTCTCGCTCTTAAGTACGGGTACAAGTTTGTCGATGCTGGCGTCGGCGCGCTGATGAGTAAGCTGGGTGTGGTGGTCGGTCAAGAAATGCCTCTATACGATCGCCTGCAGGTGCAGCTGGCCGTCGCAAACCACATCGCTGATAAGTCCCACGGCTCAGGCAGTTTCGTTATGGATCGAACGCCAATTGATGTTATGGCCTACACCATCGACCTCTTCCACCAGGTGAATGATGATCGTTGTGTTTCGCTGTTTGATGAAATTCAGCAAGTGTGCTCGCAAACCGTAATTGCAAACTTCAACGTGATTGTTGGGTTGCGCCCGGGGATCGAACTTTCTCAAGAGGACAAAGAACGAGACCAGCGAGGCTCTCTCGACCCTTTGTATGTTCGCAGAATCGATGCGCTGGTGTGTGGTGAACTGAACAATCTCAACCACTTTGGAGACAAGCGGAACCTTACAGTCGGCTTCTTCCCGCCAACTTTAACGGATCTGGATGCGCGGATTACTTCATTCAGCCAGTACATCGGAACTTCGGCAGAAGCACACAAACGGCCATTCGATTGCGCCTTGCACTAAATGTTGAACCCCTCTCGTGGTGCGCAACAATACGCGCACCACATGATCACGGAATACAAGCATGACCACTGACCTTCTCTTGCAGGATGAAATCGACCGGAAGACGGTTGAAGCGCTCGAACGAGTGGTGACTGAATTTGAGTCAAAACTTCTGACTGCTCGTGAGGCAAGAATTGCCATCCGCGCAGTGTTTGAGAGTGTCCAGGGGCTGCTGACTGAATCCATCAGCGAAATACTAAATCAGGTGATGACTCAGTTTGCTAACGAACCAGGTAAGCCAATTTTCCCCATGCACCTGGCAATGCCAGGCGGCAACACTATTTTCATCAGCGTTGATCTCGACGACAAAACGATGCGTGTTCTAAACGTCACCACCGGTGCAGAACTGGCGAAGGTGGTATGTGACACGCAGACCGAGACAATCAAAAAGGCAGCTGCGTTTGCCAAAAACGCCATTGTCAAAGGAGCTAAAAAATTATGATCGCAACCGGGCTGGACATTGAATCAACCGGGCTGGACTTCCGCGGTGGGCATCGAGTCATCGAGATCGCCCTATCCTCCTACAACATCATCACCAAAGAGAAGATAGCAAGCCTGGAGATGCGCTTTAACCCGCGGCGAACCATCCAACCAGAAGCGCAAAAGGTGCACGGTATCTCATTAGAGATGCTGGCCACCGCCCCACTCTTTGAAGACAAAGCCCCTGAGCTTATCGCGATGCTGGACGCCAGCGACTTCTATATTGCGCACAATGGCGAGGGGTTTGATGGCCCGTTCCTGCAACATGAGTTCAATCACTCTGGTCACACCATGCCAGACAAGCCCATGTTTGACACGATGTTAGAGGGGCTATGGGCTACAGAAGATGGAAAGCGCCCTCGTCTGCAAGAGCTGGCTTTTGCGTTGGGGCTGGTCTATGACACGGAGAAAGCGCATAGCGCTCTCTACGATGTAGATTTGATGATGGAATGCTTCTTCATTGCTCGTGAGAGATACAACCTATTCCAGCTTCATTTCTAGGAAAATGATAGGCCGCACCTATAGCGGCCTATTTGCATGAATAGACAACCATCAATGCCTTAAGAGCGATCATTTCAACAGGATATTCTCCCAAACTGTTTTTTAACTTCTCTCCATCTTTTCCTTGAAGAAAACTTTGGAGAGTTATGTCCAGCATGTCTCCATTGAGAATTAATTTCCCCGGAAGGCAAAAAAGAGGCGATTTGTTAATATCCTGCTCAAATACGTTTGCGTAGTTGAAACCATTTGCAAGACCATTCATATACACTTCACGAAGCGTAGCTAACTCCTTATCAGCCCGTCCTAACCGCACATCTTCCCGATTTTTAAGGTATTCGTTAAGAGTTGACGCTTGTGCAAATGATGAAAAAGTTGAAATGCTGAGGATTATACCGAGGATTGTTTTTTTCATTTTTAAATTAAATTTTAGTGAGGTTGGTCAATATGTTAAACCAACCAATGGCCGTTTCAACAATTTTATTAACCTAATCAAATGGCTTTTTCCCCTAACTCAGTTTGGCAAAATAGCTGTCATCAACGAAGCACATTTAAAACAACGAAAGGAAAAGCACATGTCCAACGCAGCCCAAACAAACGTTTCTGACCTCGATGCTCTGTCTGCGATCTTGGCATCCCTTGATGAAACCCCAGCCGTCGCTGACACTCAGATGAAAGGCATTGATTCTTTGCTCAATGATCTGGAAACGAACGCAGCTGAAGCCGCCACATCTACACCAGAGAGCATCGTGGCAAATATCGAAAGCGAGTTACCGGCTACACCAGCTGTTGCTTCGGGTGATATGGAGCAGGTGATCATCGATTTGGAAGAGTCGAACACGGCCACACCGCCAGAAAAAACATCGGAGATTTTGGCCGGCAGCGAAGAGAGTGTTCTCCCGGTGATTGAGGAACCGGCCACACCTGAAGTTCAGGAAGAAAAGCAACCTGAGCCTAAGCCTAAAAAAGCCAGTACACCTCGTGGCGCTCGATTCACCTTTGATGGCAAAGACGATGCCTTCTTTGAGAAAGCTGGCCTGCAGCGCGAAGATTTCATGAAGTGCTACAACGAGGCGCCAGTGAAGGCGATGGACAAAATCCAAAACATTATGCACTGGTTCAGTGGTGGCCCGGATCTGAGTGTGTACACCCGTATTTCACTGCACTCGCTGATCGCTGACAAGACGGCCAGCAGCAATAGCCTCAAGCTGGCGATGATGAGTTATCCAGAGAAGCCTTATCCAGTTGGCACTGCCTCCACCCAGGCTGGCCAAATGATGGCAGTATTTCCGGCGCTGGGTATTGCTGCGAAGGATGGGAAATCGCTAACCCTGAATGCTGACTCTCCGATCGTCAAAAAATTCATGGCGGAAGAGTAAAGAGACCATCTAAATTCGCCCACGGGAAGGACGCTGTGGGCTGCAATTTAGATTTCCGTCCACACCCATCACTTTCCATCACATCCTCGCCCCGCTCTGTTCTGAGCGCTTATTTTCATTGAACCACTATTGCCCACAAAATTCTTGAATCGGCTGATCTGAGGTGTGAAAATAAGTAGTTAACTACCTACAGAGAATTATCATGATTGCCGCAGAGAAGATTAAAAAGCGCGAGCGTGACAAAGAGCTGCGCGACCTGTGGCGCACTCCGCGGTGGCTATTTGAGGCAATTCAGAAATACCTGGGCATCCAGTTTGACGTTGACGTGGCTTGTGATGCCGGCAACGCACTGCTGCCTGACTTCATCGGCAAGGAAAGAGACGCGCTTGTTTGTGATTGGGGCGAACCTGGCACAAATGCTTTTCTCAATCCGCCTTACTCGAAGATCAGGCCATGGATAGAGGCTGCTATGCGTGAGCAGCGTCGCGGCGTATCGACAGTCATGCTGATCCCCCAATCACTTGATACCGCCTGGTATGAGTACGCCACTGAATCAGCCAATGAGACGGTGGTGCTGACCGGTGGGCGCGTGGCCTTTCTGGAACCAGACGTGGAGCTGGGGCTGGTGGAAGTACGTGAAAACCCTGGCGGAAGTATGCTGGTGGTTTTCCGCGGCCACTGCCACCAGGCTGGGCACATTCTTCGCAAGGTTTCACTGCCAGTAATGAAAGAGCTGGGTGGTTACGATCCTTCAAAAGCAATCAGGAAGAAGCGTCCCTCCAAGAAGAAACAACCCACTTTGGAACTGGCAGCTTAGCACCACTACAAACCCAAATTATTTAACCTGCTTCCGTATATTTAAATACTGGTCAGTTATTTATTTATAGAGAAGCAGGTCGTAAGAAACCCCACCAGCCCTTGTCATACCTGGGATTGTTGGTAGATCCCCTTCCCAGAAAAATTATGATTGCTGGACATCAATCAGAAGGAATTACACATGGTATACCCTACCAACGTTGTGGCACTAATCGAGACTGATTTTCTCGCCCATAGCCGTATGGCACTCAAAAACCGCGACAAGTCATTCATGCTTTATGAGTGGGCACTCAAAGCGATACGCGGTGGCCAGCATACGAATGAGGTTGAGCAGCTGATCGGCGAATTAATCAACGAAGTTCACGCGCTGAGTGTGCAGCTTAACGGCCGCGCTGAGCAGAAAGCCACCGCTTAAAATAGTAACGTCGTTAAATAGTCATTTAGCTATTTACCGTTAGATACGCCAGTGCTAACATCGCGCCGTCATTTTTCGGAATGGCTCGGCAGATGGGTGGAGGATTAAGGCGCTGGCGTCTGCTTAAAGGAACCTGTTACCAGCGATCGAACCGGGACGCGAAAGCCGCTCGGGGAGAGGGAGAATCAAAGCAGGAAAGAAAAGGAGTCACTGTAGGTTGTCGAACCCAGACGAGTTCCAAGAGGTTGGTGTCTGGTGGCTCCCCTCCTACAGTGAGGAAGGATCTTGATTCTGGGGTATTGCTGCCCACAACCTTCCTAACCGGGACTGGCATTGGATCTCGGTCATAGTTTCTGGCTATGATTTGCTCAGGTTAGCGTGGGATTTTTAACCCTGCTTCCCTGGGTGAATTATATCCAGAACACACAACCTCTCACTCCGTTCGAGGGAAACCTCACATTCGTTCGGTTTCTCACTTCTAAACCCATTCTGGGTATTATTTAATCATTAAATCTCATAATTACTTATTCCCCCGCGCGAGGCGAAAATAAGTAGTTGACTACCTACATTCAAAATATTAAATTGACCGCGTCAGGACGACGACGGCGCTGGTTTAGCGCTTGCTCCATGGACGGAGCACAAACACGGCTGGGTTCGCCCAGCCGTAACTCTCTGTGTCTCAAGAAGGGATTCGTTTGTGAACATGTTGTTGTCTTACGCAGACGTTTTGACCGGCATTAAAACCGGCGCCTCCTTCGCACGTCAGAAATGGCCTGCCGACACATCCATACGACTCCGCACCGGGGTGATCAGCTCAAGCGAATACCAGAAAACAGAAGGCACCGTGTTCTTCGGTCTTCCACTCAACCTTTTCGAAGTCCACCAGCCAGACGGTTACACCGTATTTCCTGGTTTAGAGATGGTTCTTCCAAATGGCAAGGTGGTTGATTACCTGGCTTCGATGATTGACCAGCTCGCCTGCGATTGGAAACGAGTGGAAACTAAATGATCAGCTATTTGTTCTTCAAGCGCCGCTTCGAACGCCAGCTTCGCCAGATGGAAATCCGCATCCGTGAACTTGAGTCACGTTGCGATCGCCTGTCCGATGCTCTTGTTACGTTCGGCACCGCAGCCGGAGTTAAGCATGTCGAGAAGCAACGTGGCCGTTCTGAAGTGGAGTTGTGGGGGTTGTCCGATCCGCCAGTATTTCTAGGGAAGGAAAAATCTCATGCAGCAGTACCAGCTTCAACGACTTCGTCGCGCAGCGCAGCCCCTGTTAGCGACGTTAGCCATGTGCCTTTTGTGTACGTCGATAACAACGATGTTCCAGATCGCGCCAGCGTCTCTCAAAGCGCCAGCAGTTCGCACCATAGCAGCCCCGCAAGCAGTTGCTCCGTCAGCAATAGTTCGAGCCACACCAGCCACCACTCTTCCCACGGGAACCATAGTGGATTCGACCATGGCTGTGGAAGCTATGACTCAGGCAGTTCCTTCGATTCAGGTGGAACGATCAGCTTCGACTAAAGGAGACGCCTGATGTGGTTCAAAGGCTTAGTGCTTTTTGGTTTTGTGGTGATTGTTTCGTGGATCACCAATCTTGTGAAGGTTTTCACGACTGACATCCCGGTACCCCTCTGGGGAGGCAAAGAGATTGCCAGAGTAATCGGCATTTTCATTCCGCCCCTGGGCGCAGCGCTCGGATTCTTTTAACCCGTAACGTAGTGCTTTTACCCCTTTTTGGGCGCGCTACGATATGACCACTTAGAAAACAAGTTGTTAAATAAACAAAGGAAAAACGCATGTTCGGTATCTTTAAGAAGAAAGCTCGCAAGGTAGTAACTGAAGTCAAAAAAATGGAAAACCGCGATGCGGTCGAGGCAACTGTTTGGGGCGCTTACTCCATCGCGTATGCAGATGGCACCTGCGATTCCAAAGAGATCGCAACTCTGGAGAAAACTATCGCCGCGCTGCCGGCATTCGCTCCGTTCGCTGGTGAAATTGCCCAGATGAGCAGCAATATCCGCGCTCGCTACGAAGCTTCCCCTCGCTCTGCAAATGCAGAAGCTCTGCGTCAGCTGGCAGATGTTGCAGGAACTACTGATGCGGTAGATGTTCTGTGTCTGTGTCTGGACGTGGCAGATAACGATGGCATTGATGAAGCCGAAGAGAAGCAATTGAAGAAGATTGCTCAGGCACTGCAACTGCCTCTGGATCAGTACATCTGATGATCCGCAACATTCGCCTCGGCGCTGCCGGATTCTTTGCACTGCTTGCAGTCATGGTGGATTTTGCCAGCCGGTTTATGTCAGTGCTCACTGATGGCGCATTACTGGCGGTCGCAGTTGTCATTCTTCTACCGCTACTGAAAAAGCAGTAACCAAAGGCGTCTTCGGACGCCTTTTTATTAGCCCCACACCCCTGCCCAAGCCGAACCAAATTGCTTAGTGGCCTTTTCCGATGGTGGCAATATACACCCATCGAGAAAACAAGTTGTTATCACCAATAAGAAAACAAGGAAAAGCACATGTGTATTTTATGCGAAATAAAAAAAGCCGCCGCCAAGCAATCTGAAGAGCGCACGTCAGATGTCAGCCTCTCTGAAGTGGCCAAACATGCTCGTGTGATCGTCGGCAAAGAGAACCTGCATCCAGTGCAAGCCATTACAGCACTGCAATTCCTGATGCCGGTAATGAAAGACCCGGAGATGATGCTGGAACTGCTTATTAAAGCTGACGATGAAGCGCAGGCAAACAAAGCGCCTCGTACTGGTGATAGCACTGTAGGCTCAATCCAACGTGTCGAAGAGCTGGAAAAGGAAGTTGCCCGTCTGAACACCCAGGTCAATCTGCAGGCCACCAATGGCAAAGCAATGGGTGATGCTCTGGCATCGTTAAGCGTAAGCATGAATATCGAGCTGCCGGTTCTGGATGGGGCAAACCCTCGCTCTACCGTAAAAGCCTTGTCGGCCGTGGCTGACAAACTCGAAAGTCATAAAGCAGGTATTGAGTTCTGGATGCGTGAAATTACCAACCGCTACGATCTGAACAAAACGGCCACTCATTAATTTAAAATGGGCGCTACGGCGCCCATCTCATTTAGGTAAATTATGGACATCATCATCGATAAAGCTCGCACTTATGCGACCGCTGCCCATGGCGCTGTTGGCCAGCGCCGCAAGTACACTAACGAGCCGTACATCACCCACCCAACCGCCGTTGCTGAGCTGGTACGTGCGCATGGCGGTACAAGAGACATGATTGCGGCCGCGTATCTTCACGATGTCATTGAAGACACTCAGCTGACCTTTGACGATCTGAAAGAGGCGTTTGGCGAGAGTATTGCGTGGAAGGTTGATGCGTTGACCAATAAAGCCGGCAAAGAAGATGGCAACCGCGTACAGCGCTTTGTTATCAACTGCCGCGCGCTGATTAATAGCCTCGATGAAGAAACAATGGTGATTAAGCTGTGTGATCTACTGCATAACACCTCTTCTATCGTTGAACATGACCACGGATTTGCTGCGATCTACCTCGCTGAAAAAGAGTTCATGATGGATGAAATCTTCGGCCTGATGAAAGGCGGTCTGGCTGACATCGTCCGTGCAAAATTAGTGTGGGGTTATGAGCAACTGAGTACCAGCTTCAAGGCGCGCCATTTGAAGCATCTGCGCACCATCCAGACTGCGTGGAGTGAACAAGATGCGGCATGAGACCACCAGCACCCTCGATCGCCAGGCGTTGATGGAGGCGTTTCTAAGAGGGGTGCCAACCGAAGAGTTGCTTAACCACGACATTAACAGCTGGTATGCCTACAAAGCTCAGGAGCAGGCTGAGGAAATGCGTGATGAAATGGACTCGCCAGGCGGTGGGCTTCTGAAATTCCTCAGCAATGGCCCGATGTCAGGTATGGCGGCAATGATGTTCGCCAAGGAGTTCAGGGACACACCGGCCACTAACTATTATGAGCTGGCGTATCAAGTGCCTGAGATGGGTGCTTTCACGGTCACAATCCAGCGTAACGACGGAGAGACACCGGCTCTTCAGCTGGCCGCAGCCAAAGAGCGAATTGCCATGCTCGAAGAGTCACACGCTCAGGTGATTCAGGCGCGTGATTTGTACAAGCAGAGTTGGCAGCTGTCATCTCTACAATCGATGTCTCGATCATTCCGTGAGGCAGTGAGAGCTGCGCGCAAGGTATGGCTTGAAGAGAACGACCCGAAGGATGGTACGGATTGCGTTACGCCGTTCGACCAGTTCCTCTATACGGAGGTTGTTTCTGGTGAAGGCGTAGATTTGCCAGATCTCTTCGAATTGATGGAGTGGGCTAAATATCCAGCCGATGGGCGTGATCTAAACTCAGTGGCCAAAGGCAAGATGTCACGTTTCATTCTTGCCGCGACCGGTTTGGGTGATGCCTCACTTACAGTAAGCGATCGGTAATTCCTTCAGGCAAGTGGTGTAGCGCGGGGATAGCATCTCGCGCTTCATTTGCCACTGGTTATCAACCCCCTGCCCTGCGAACCAAACTTTCCCAATTCCTCTTTTGTTGATTGAGTCGATCACCCCCATCAATTCATCTGCCTTTGGCCGCGGCCTATGTTCGCTGAACATATCGAGTTGAGCGAACCCACCCTGGTAAAAGTCCCCAAGCATTATCCCGGCGCGCGCGTATCGGTAGCCATCACGCCATATCCTCTTCAGGCACTGCATTGCAAACGCGACAATGTCGCGGGTGTCACTGGTGGGGTATTCGCAGGTTAATGACGCACTGTTGCCATACTGAGGTTCATTGGCATAGCGGCTGGTGGCGATGAAAACAGTGATGTGTCGGCAGCGAGATCCTTGCTCTCTCAATTTCTCTGACGCGCGAACGGCATAGGTGCAAACAGCATGTTCCATGTCTTCCAGGTGCTCAACGCGCTGCCCAAATGATTTGGAGGTCACAATCTGTTGCTTTGGCGGCGGCAGCTCTTCAAGCGGAATACAGGATTCTCCATTAAGCTCTCGAACGGTACGCTCAAGCACCACGCCGAACTGTTTGCGGATCATAGTCGTGTTGGCTTGAGCCAGCTGTAGCGCCGTTTCAATGCCCATCTGGTTGAGCCTTTTGGTTAATCGGCTCCCGACACCCCAGACATCACTGACATCGATCAGAGCCATCAGCTTGCGCTGTCGCACCGGGCTGGATAAGTCAAATACTCCGTTTGTTTTTGACCATTTTTTGGCAGCGTGATTTGCCAGTTTTGCCAAAGTTTTGCTTTGCGCAAACCCCACGCCCACGGTTAGAAATGTTTCCCTTTTGATGCGATCCCGAAGCTGGTGCCCAAAATCTTCAAGGGGTATAAATCTGGAAATGCCTGATACATCGAGGAAACTTTCGTCAATGCTGTAAATTTCCTGGCCTGGAGCCATCTCACCCATGATAGTCATCATTCGCCGGCTCATGTCGGCATACAAGGCGTAATTGCTGGAAAAGACCACTACGCCCTTCTCTTCAAAGAAACGCTCGTTTTTGAATAAAGGATCGCCCATTTTTATACCTAATTTCTTGGCTTCTGCTGATCGTGCCACGATACAGCCGTCATTGTTTGAACAGACGACGACTGGCTTCCCGCGGAGATCAGGCCGAAAAATTGTCTCACATGAGGCATAAAATGAATTTGCATCGACAAGGGCAAACATTAAGCAATCTCTTTAAATATACTGTATATATATACAGTTATATTAGTTCGAGATTACTGGATTGCCAAATGAAAAGGGGCAGATAGCCCCTTTTCATTAGTAGTTGGTAAATTGAGCGTATGGAACTCTAAGCCCACCGCGTACACCAAATGATTTGGCAAAAGTGGGCTGGAGTTTGCTCACATACCGGCATTGGATCTGAGTGCCTGTCCACTTTGTAATGAGTCCAGAATATCCGGTCACCTCACCATCATCGGAAATGTTGCCAGGCACTGCGTTCATTAATATCCAAGGGTTGAAGTTGACGTTGAATGACACTGTTGAAGTGTCCACCGGTGAGTTTGCCGGAAGGTCAATGAAACCACGAATACGCGGAGCCAGCTCAGCGCTTTTTGCACTCCACACCAATTGACCGCTTGAGTTGAGGACATCAAGATAGCCGCTTTGAATTGGAACCGTTCTACTGGTGCGAATGATGCGACCGCTATTGTTCTGAAAGCTCCATGCGCCCGGCATTGCAAAGGCTCCAGAGTTCAATTGATACCAGTATAGATACCCAGGCTGCGGCCAACTTGAGTTGGGTAAAAAGCCAAAAGGGTAGTCGCCTCCAAATGGGTTTTTTATCATGTAGTACCCGTTGTCGGTTGTACCAGTGATGTTTCTAATATCAGCAAAAAGAGTCGTTCTGTTGTCAGAATCGACCATCACCGCCCCAGCGTCGTTTAAAACCTCAAATCCATATGACATATCTTCCCCTATGCGTATCGATACACTTCTACCGTAAAAGTTTCACCTGAGTAATAACCGTTCATCTGGTAAAGAGTGAAACTGTTAGTGCCGGTAATGCAGTAGCAATCAACAAAACCCCCGTATGAGTTACTGGTGATAATTGCAAAAGAGTTCGATGCGTCGATACCTGGCACTGACTGGGTAAAAGACTTTGCCCCTGATGCCATTTTCGCAGTGTACGCACCAATAAATCGGCAGTTGTAATCGCTGAGATCGACGACCAGCCGGCCGCTCCCATCCCAGCATTGAAGCCCGAAAGCCATGGTTAAAATCCTTTTCAACCGTTGAAAGTCTTGACATTTTACATTTAGCCCAATGCCGTAAACAAATTGTTTTATGCCGTGTCTTATGTGGAATAATAACACCAATAAGAAAACATTTTGTTTAATGGTGGGCACATGAGCACAGCACTTTCAATCATCGAAGCATCCTCCCCTGGAAGTGACATCGCATTCCGCAAGGAGCTGACGATCATCAATAACATTGTGGCCGAGTGCGACAAAGAGATCGCTCTGATGCACGAGGTTCACGATTACGTGTATGGGGATGACCGGTATCAGATGATTAACCGTCTGTTAGAGCTGAACCACCAGCCAGATTGCAACGCGCGCCCCGGCAGCACTCTCTCCAAAGTTAACTTGCAGCATGTGAAGGAAAACATTCACGCCCGTTACTGGCAGCGGGTGACGGAAATGACGAACGTTCTGATGATCATGCCAGCTGCGCGCCGTGAAGAATGGCGTGAGCAATTCATCTACGGGAAGATGGAAGTAAGCGAGGAACGTAAAACGGGAATGTTCAAGGACACGTACCGCGCCAAGAAATACGTGGGCGTTCCAGAGTTCACCCTTAACACTGTTGTGCCAACCATGGTGTCTTTGCTCAACGACCGGCACAAATATCTGGTTGAGCGTGTGCATGGGTTGTTCAAGGCGCTGAGTCCGAACCACAAAACGAACAAGGTGTTTGGCTTCTCGGAAAAGATGATCATCTCCTATGTCTTTACCGACTACTGGAATGACAGCGTTTCAATCAACCACCGCAAAGAGGACGTGCTCGACGACCTGCGAGTGATGCTTCACTTCTTCGCGCATCAGGAAATTACTGAGGTGGCGCCGTCGCGTCATGTATTCAGCGCGCTTTACCGTGATAATAAAGAAATGAACACCTGGTACAGCATCGATGGCAATCTGATGCGGGTGAAGATGTTCAAAAATGGTAACCTGCACATTCAGGTACACCCAGACGTGGCCTGGAAACTCAATGAGGTGCTGGCGGTGGCCATGCCAGCCTCAATCCCATCTGAATTACGTAAGCCACCTGCCAAGAGCGCCCCGCCGAAAGAGTTTGGGCACGTTCATACTGAAGTTAGCAGCCAGGCCAGAAGAGCGTTATCAACGATGAGTAATCGTTACGGCAGCTGGTCATACAGTCATCATGGCTTGTCAAAATCAGAGATAGAGAAGGCTGACGCTGTCATTAAGCGGATCGGCGGCGTCCAGACGAGCAGCCATTGCTTTAAATTCCCATATGAGCCGGGCAACATCATTAGCATGATCATGGCCACCGGTCAGATACCGGATGTGGTTGCCCATCAGTTCTACCCTACCCCAAAAACAATCGCGGATTATGTGGCGGCGGCGCTCAACATGAAGCCAGGCGAAACACTGCTTGAGCCTTCAGCTGGTCGCGGTGATTTGTTGGCGTCCGTTCCATTGGCAAACGAGTTCGCGACCTGCGTTGAAGTGGCTCCGTTGTTTGCTGAGATCCTCAAGGAGAAAGGCTATCAAGATGTGCATAACGCCGACTTCATGGCCTGGTCGAAAGACTATGCCCAAATGAAGTTCGACAAGATCGCGATGAACCCCCCTTACTCCGAAGGTCGAGCCAAAGCTCACACACTTACCGCGCTTGAGCACCTAAATGTTGGTGGCCGGCTGGTGGCTGTTCTACCTGGAGTGCCAAACCTGACTGAGTGGATTGATGAGCGTCGCTTTGCGTGTGCGATCGGGAAGACTTTCGAGAGAGAGTTTGAGGACACCGGCGTAACAGTGACCGTCTGTATCTTCAAGCGCATCAGCTAATTCAAGGGCTTCTTCGGAAGCCTTTTTTTATGTCTTCGCTCCCGTTTTCACACATTAGATAATTACACCACTCAGAAAACAAAGGAATAAATTATGTGCATTATGGCAGCAGCTCAGGCAGTACGTGCGGATCGACATTTAAACAAATACATTCGCTACAACGGCATGGCGTTATCGAAACGAGAGCTGGTAATTCGCCTGGTGAATGAAGGCAGAGTGCCAGAGCAGGTGGAAGTGGACAAGGTGCAGCCAGCCACCAGAATGCAGATGTTTCGCTGGGACAACGAACAGCAACGAGAACATGAGCGTAAGCGCGCTGCCGCTGGCAAAAAGACAGAGTATCGTCTCAGTCGGCACGATGGAGTTTTCATTGAGGTCAGCAAAACCATGCACGACTTCGCGGCGCAGCTGCTTGCGGAAAAGGAGGTTGCTCATGGTCACTGAACAGATGCACTATGAGTTCCTGAAGGCGAACTATAGACATGATCGCTTTGAGGGACGCAATGGGAACGGCTGGGATAGAGATTATTCGGCTTGCATCGCTCGCAGCTCATTCCAGGCATTAGAAAGCCATGGGTATACCTGCATCTCTCAACATGAATCGAAGACCGGGGATGCCATCTGGTACGATCGGAATCTGAACATAGCAACCTATAGCGAAATGAAAAGGAAGTATGGCGTATGACACATGACATCTACGCAATCGACCGTTTGTATCTCGTCGATTCTTGCTTGAAGGAATTAGGTATTGAGCGAACAGCAGAGAATGCTAAAGCTGCCCAGGCACTTTTCACCGATGAACTGCGTCAGGATGCGGCCAAGTTAGGGTGGGACGACAAGGCTATTGTCGCCAAAGCATACCATCTGATTAAGGTTGGCTTTGACCTCAACAATTGACCTTTTCTATAAGAGCAAGTTGACCTGGTTATTTCACGCTCAACAAATTAGCCCACACCAGTAATCACCTGGGATTGTGGGCATATTCACCCATAAGAAAACAAATAAATAACCGATCAACAAAAAGTCAACGGGATACCCTCTTTTTGCCCCAAAAGTTGATCTGTTGCAGCCACCCCACTTATACCCGCCAGGGAATCGCCACAACCACACCAGGGAAGAGACATCTCTCTAAAGCAATACCATTTGCCACCCACACGATAGACACGCTGAGAATCGCTCCCGTTGCGCTATATGCGATAGCAAAACAAATTGTTTGACCATATAAGAAAACAACTTATTAAGGCAATAAAGAGCTGGCGGAACTGCCATTACCCACACACCCATAACCACAAACACCCACCTCACTTTCGTCAGGCTATCAGAGAACAACCCTCCGACTTACTGCAGGCAACCCAGAACCCCAATCCCCATAGAGCGCAGCGGAAACTGGAAAGGGAGATACGCCATTACCCACACGCCCGGAAGATTCAGCAAGCCCAGACAATCCAGCACCAACACTGGCGGAAGAAGCAATCCGCATAAGCTACAGAGAGAATAAGCTATAGGGGGAACTGCCATTACTTTCACATCCGCGATTCACGACACACCCAGCTACCGAGAAGAGAAATCCCCATGAGGAAACTGGAAAGGCGAATACAGGAAAAGGAGACATGCCATTACCCACACCTCCACGATTATCAGAAGAGAAACACCCAGACACCACAAAGGACAATTCACCCATAACCGCTATAGGGAGGAATGAATACGCCAGAAGGAAGAAAGCAAATCCCAGAGAAGGAGAGACCGAGCTATTAAGCGTTACAGGAGAGAATCACATAGGGATTGCTGTCTATAGTGGTCAGTACGTATGGGTACGTTTACGCATAGGGAATGGGGGAACTGTAAGGGAGTGAAATGGTGGAGGGCGCGCTTCAATCACCGTATTTATTCAACCCCTAAATTTCCGTCGCCTTCACATAGCACCCTTCGCTCAATCTACCCGCAGGGAAAATGTCGCCGCCGCCCCTATCCCTCGATTCACCGATCGCCACCTGAGTATACCGACGAATGACACCAGCCTCCGGGAAACGGCAAGGAACCGGTATAGAAACGGTTAGGGAAAAAATTCGGGGAACGGGTGGATGCCGGTATAGAAAAAAGAAGGCGAGTGGTGGCTCGCCCCAGAGAAAGGATCAGGCTCATATCCCTATAGTTGGATTTCGGTTAAGAGCCTGTGGTCATCCATGACCAGTGGGTATTGTTGGACACACTCTTCAGGGGTGCAAGTCCTATTGTAAGGGTTGAGGGTGAGGAAATGCTGAATCTACCTTCGTGACTTCTTTTCTTCCCGCAGGGTGCGCGCTCGTTCCTTCATCTCAGCGTTAAATTCGGCGTGCCGCTTACCCATAGGTGTTTTGGCATGTTTGCGTTCTGTCCATATGAGGTAAACGACAATTATGATCGCCAGCACCCCGCTCCATGACAAAAAGCCGTGTTCATAAAGCCAATCCATCACATACCTCCGGCGTTTGTTTTGCCTAATCTTAGCACCCTTGCCCCTTGCCAACCCTAATCAATGAGCTTTATCCCCGATCCGCTGTTGGCATAATAAGTCCCATAAGAAAACAACGGAATAAAGCAC
Organism: Enterobacter sp. CP102; assembly: GCF_025152625.1. Lineage (NCBI taxonomy): Bacteria > Pseudomonadati > Pseudomonadota > Gammaproteobacteria > Enterobacterales > Enterobacteriaceae > Enterobacter > Enterobacter sp. CP102. The sequence continues at coordinate 22,041 of NZ_CP104015.1, forward strand.
ATGTATAAACATTTAAATATAAGCATCACGCTTGAGGGTGTGGACACTGACGAGATCTCACTTGATGACGTTATCCGCTCTGAGGATGTAGCCGGACGCGTTGGAGCACTTATTGGTGAAGGATACAGAGAAGGGTCATTCCCGTTGCCGATGGGCGACCAGCAAATGTCAGTCGCTTGGAACTGCACCACTTCTGAATCTAATTGAGAGGAATACAATGTCTGTGAAAATGCCTGGGCTGCTGGAATACTGGAGCGTTGATGAGTTGGCCGAGTGTCTGGATGGCGTCGGCAAAGAGCTGTACGCAAAACTGTGGTCATACATCCCCGAAAAAGGAGATGGCCCGAAAGGAGCTGATGTCTGGAATGAGCTGACCGAGGAGCAGCAGCAGCGACTTGCTGATGCGGTGTATCGAGAGTTCCCGGACTTGAAAGCGGTAGACGAGCAAGATTCACTGTAATCGGAAGGCCACCAGCGAGGTGGCTTTTCTTTTGCCCACTCACCCCTGCGGCCACCAGCTGCCGATCATCCACCAGCACCCGCTACGTTATGCTTTGTACCCTATTTAGACACTGTATTATTTACACCAACGAGAAAACAAATTGTTTACATGGTGTGAATATGAATCTGATGCAAGCTATCGCGAACTACCATCGCAGCACGTTCAACCCGATTAAGCGCTCTATCTCCCGCGTGAATCTGGTGGACATCACTGCGAACGGGGTAATCATCGGCGTGTTCCGTGAGAAGATTTTTGAGCATAAGTCGTTAGAGAGCGGCGAGTGCAAGCGCTACAAAGTGGGTGAACGTCTTTCCATCTCTGTTATGCGCAATAATCGCCGGTACAGATTCGCAAATATTCAGCACTTCCCTAAAGACCAACTTGAGCGGGTACTTGTTCTTGTTAACCAGATTGCCCAGATGGAGATTCAGCGAGCGACGATCGCCGTAGCAGTATAATCATGTGCCTTTGACTAATTCAGTCAGCCCACCTCTAATCCTTGGTGGGCTTTTTTTTGGTTCGTTCGCCCCGCATCTTCCCTGACACATTTTGTTTACTGCCTTTAAGCAAATGCGATAATAAGCCACATAAGAAAACAATTTGTTTATAAGGATATGCACATGATCGATTCATTGTCTGACATTCGCGAGATCACCCAAGAAGAATATAACGACTACGGAGAACTGGTTGACGGAAACTTTACCGTCATCGACGCGCGTTGGGTTGTGAGCATTGATTTGCGAGACGAGGAACCAACCCTGGTTGTTGCTGATTGGAACAATGGCGACCATGAAAGTGGGTCGTTGTTCGATATGGGACATGCCTGCGGAGACTATTACAAAACACTTAAGCGTCGTTATTTTACTGGATGCCAAGCGACGGATGCTATCTGGACAACTTATCTCGACCTCATCGCTCATCATGATGTAGAAGCATTCATCAAGTCATTTGACTGAAAGAAGCCCCGCATGGGGGCTTTTTGTTGCTGGTGGCTCCCTTCGGCTTGTAAGTAGCTAACTACCTATCTACAATGGCCGCGAATAAACATGACATGGAGGTCATATGACATACAAGGCAACAGAACTGGTTTACGACATGTATTACGCCTCTGAGCGCACCGAAGATGGTGGCAAGGTGGCAAAGATTACTGTCCAGATCCGTGACGCGTCTGTAGGGCTTGAGAAGCAGATTAGTACCCTGGTTCGTAAAACCCCGAAAGACAAAGCTCAACCTACGGTGTACTCCATCGGTGCGCAGACTGTTATGGATGGCAGCGACCCGCTGCTGGTGGCTATTGAGGGTCATTACCGTGCATCTGGTAAAGACCTGTTCGAAACCCTGATGGATGAGGTCACTGACTTCATTGAAACGGGTATCGACAACACCAGCACCTGGATCGGCGCATATGGCATGAAGATTACCTCCGGCGTAACGCTGGACAACTATCTACCTGCCGATGTGCTGGCCGCAGGCCAGACTGCTTAAACCACAATGGCGCGCTAACCCGCGCCATTTTCTTATGCCCGATAACAAATTGTTTTCTGCCGTGTGTCACTTGCGATAATTAGTCCAACAACAAAACAAGAGAAAAGCACATGAAAACGATTATCGAAGTCCAGAACATCTGGGCGCAGCTTTCGAGTGAGCCTGTAGATGGCAATCAACAACTTGAGCGCGCATTTCACCATTTCGAAGCCGGTGACAGTATCACTGACGTGTGGTTGTGGATCGACGGGTTATGCCCAGACATCACCGTTGCTCAATTGCAGCAGGGGGCATGATGACCGAATTTAACGTTACACCCAAAGCAGAAAACGTCCACCTGTTTTCCTGGCTCGACCTGAACGAAGCCGAGCAGAAGGAAATGGATCACGTCGAATATGACGACCAGGGCAGCACTCGCTTCTTCCATCACGACGGCGCACTTTTCGATGTGGCCGATTTCATGATTGATGACCGCGCCCCTGAATGGCACGCCGGTTATCCACTCAATGCCTTCGCAATGCTGATGATCCGTCTCACTGAAGGCGGCGACAGCGTAGACATCGGCTTAATGCACTGAGAGAGCACCATGAAATTCCAACCGATACCAGAAATCAAAAACCCTGAAACCGAAGCATTCGCGCAGAAGATGGCGAAAGAGTATCAGACGCACGTACAGCGCCACCAGAAGGGTACAGACATCTACGCCCAAGCGTATGGCATCTGGAAGACCAAAATCGATATGTGGCTCAAAGAGCGCACCCTCGTGCGTTGGGAAGTATTGGCATTAAGTGATCGCATCGTTTCACTCATTGGGAAGACGTAATGGAAGTCGTATCAATCAAAACAGCAATTATCAGCACCGCCCACGTTCGCGAAGAAGACATGCGCCTCATTGAAGAGAAGTGCAGAAACGTGAATTACGGCTGGTGGATTCACGACACTGAAGGCGGTGCGATTCTCCGCATCGATGCAACCCAGGGGAGTGGGCTGGACGATCTAAAGTCCGATGGCCTGACCGATTTCGGCTACGCCAACCTGAAAGCCATCTATGACGCCGGTTATGGCTACATTCACCTCGATATGGATGCGCCGGTGATTGAAGAACTGCCCTACGAAGAATGGTAATGACCAACCTCACCAGCTCAGGCTGGTGAGATTACCCACCCGCATTCCCGGAGGCTAACCGACCATCCGGGCTACCGCAGGCCACCAGCAATGCCGTAAACAACGTATTTACTGCCGTGTGACCATTGCGATAATTAGACCCATAACAAAACAAGTTGTTAAGACAAATAACGAGAAAAGCACATGAATCAGATTTACGAGATGGACACCCGCTTGGGTAACGCACAAGTCCTGTTTAACACCATTCACCACGACGTGCGAAGCGTGACAGTGGACGGGAAGGACGTTACAAGCACTCTGGGGGCATATGAGATTAATGACCTGCAGCTGGCGCTCAAGTCCGATCGATTCTACAAGCGGGATATTGGCAATGCGCTGGTGGTTCGTACCGGTACTGGATTGTTCGTCTTCCCACTGCGCGGCCGCAACTGTGCATCCCGTCGATTTGAGATGGCTGTCCAGATCGCAATGCACTTCTACAACACACGCACCGGATTAGACCCGGATTGGGTGACATCCACTGCAAAGCGATACGCGGATGAAGCAGAACGTTACACCGATGTCATTCTGGAAGCGGGTGACTTTGAGTGGAAGCTGAAATTGCCAGAAATCACATTTAAGACCCGCAATAGCCACGAGCTGATCATGCTCGAAGGGAAATAGCGAGAAGGGCAGGGGAGGGCGTCGGAAACGGCGCCCTTTTTGTTTGGGGAACGTGGCCGCAGGGAAATTTTTGAAAACGGCCATAGCCCTCTAAGGGTAGCCGCAGGGAAACGGGTAGGGGATTTTTTCGGGAAACGGCCAGCTTTCGTTATAGAGATTCAGGTATAGAGCAGGTTTGGCTTAAGGGATGGGGTATAGGTGGCGCCAGGGACACCCCAGAATCGACCCCAGCCATTTGCCGAGCATCCACCTGAATGGCTTTACGCCTTGACTGCTTTACCACTGGATAGCCAGACAACCACGCCAGCCAGTAAGCGCACATTGTACCAGCGCCACGCGATGCCAGCGCACAATGCCGCACCATACCGACACATAACAGCGCGCCCATAATGGCAACGTTACACCAGACGACGTTCATAATTTAAACATGGCGATTTAAACGCGCTGTTAAGCGTTCTAAGCGCTTGAATCTATAACGTGTGGTAACGCATTACCCAACGTTAAAACGCGTCTCAGTGATCGTCTCATTGCGTCGATTTTTGGGCTTGTCTCGTTTGCCACGATACAACGAAAAAAGCGCCCATAGTGGGCGCTGAAGTGGTGCGGATCTGGAAAGCAAAAAAGCGCCCATAGTGGGCGCTTAAATTAGCAGTAAAGATCGCGTTTTAACTTTCCGATTGTATCAACTAAAAACATATAGCGTTTTTTTCTTTCCGTCATATAACCATTGACGACATCGAAAAAATTTAAATTCATTGCGTCAATTTCCGCTTGTAACTCCGCGCAAAGTTCCGCTTTAAATTTCAAATATGTTTTATTTTGGCGCTTTAAATATTCTTGTTTAGTCATTCTATTGTGTCCATTTAAAAGCGCCCATAGTGGGCGCTGTAATCCTTTATTGAGCTACTGCGAAAGCGTCACGGATATAAGACACAAAATCATTATCTAACAGTTTATATTGTTGTGATCCGTTTTTGGCTGCGCCAGCTCCTTTGATTTTTTCAATCAAGCCCAAACGTTCACACATAGCGATTAACTGATTGGCTTGCGTATACGTTTGATCCGCTTGCTTCTCGTTTTCTTTCTTCGCTTCATCCATCAGCGTTTTAATTGCGCCATTTGTAAAAACTTCCATTTCATCTTTGATGATTTCAACAATTGCAAATACGCGTGAACCAGATTGATCCGCTAATGAGTATTCGCAACGTTTAGCGCGGATAGAGTTAATCAGATAAACCAGCTTTTCTAAGCTATAACTATTCTCCATCGCTTCGCGGAAGAACTGCTCTGGAGTTTGCTTACTTGCTTTAATCGCATAATAGAAAACGCTATTTGCTTTATCGTCTGTCAGTGGCTTGCAAACGTTGTTAGTGAAGTATGCAAGTTTAGTTTTTGCAGCTTGCATCGCTTTTTTATCTGCTTTGGTATCTTGTCCAGCGTTGTAGCGAGTAGTGTAATTTTGTTCGACGCTTGCAACAGTTTCAGCCAATTCAGTTGCAACAGTAGTAGCAGCTTCGATAACAGATTTTTTTGAGATGATATTAGACATAATTTTTAATCCTATATATTTGCGCAAAGCGCTGAAAGTTTTGTTTATCGTTAGCGTGTTCGCTTTCGATGGGTTGCATTATGGATGAGTTAAAAAACCGTGCAAGTCCTTTTTGTGATTTTTTTTTAAAAAAGATGAAAAAAGGAAAGTCCTAGAAATAAGCGTATAAGGAAGGAAGGTGTTCCCTCAATAAATCCCCTATTTCGGCCACTGCCCTTATATATTATTGGGAATATTGACCGGTTGACCAATTAACCAAGTAAATAATCGACGCGATAATTGGAATGACCTTATATAATTGGCCGACTCAATAATTGACCACTTGACCGCTGCCACATGGATAACCTTATAGCTTGCTGATATGATGCAACGGTGAATAAGACACCTGCATTACAAAACTTAAATTAGATTGCCCTTATAGATTCGGGATGAATATGAAAATTGCCTATTTCGCTGCAACAGCTGCTGCACTCCTTCTCTCCGCCTGCTCCAACCAACCCGTAGCGACTGGTGAAGCAAAAGAAGTATCGTCGAAGCAGATCATCGATCGCACCCTTACACAATCCGCAACTGGAACGGTGCTGACGGTCGTTAAACGCGATTCTGGAACTAAGGGGGCATTCTGCACCGCTACAGTTGCTATTGATGGGAAGGATGTCGCCGAAGTGGGGATGTCTGAGAAGGTGAGTCTTTACCTTACTCCCGGCGAACACATTATCGGTGCTCGACTTTCAAGAGCTATGCCCTTCTGTGCCGGTGAGAACGTTGAGACAACTGTGAATGTAAAATCGGAGGCCGCTTACAGATTTGGAAGCAATGCCGGTGGCGAATTCTATCTGAACAAAACTGCTTGGTAACGATGGGTAACTAATTTAAACCTGCTAAATTGTGTGTCGGACACACTAATGCGTCCGACACACATATTAATTAAATTTCCTACATTTATTTAAGAAGCATAGATATTGCACTTATGCAATTTTACGGCGGCGCGACCAGTGATTTTCTGCCAATATAAAAATAACTATAACCCCAACGATAGCTGCACCTAAGAATACTGTGGATGAATCTCCGGGTATGAACTCCATAAACGACGAAAGGAATTGACCGGAAAAAATTGCCATTGAAAGCCACGCTAGATTTCGCCCTCTGACACTCATATGGCTTTGCTCAACAGTCATGTGATTAACAAGCGGGACAGACAATCCAAAACCGAATCCCATCAAGATACCACCCACAATAAACATCGAAACAGAAGAAGCTATGGAAAAGATGACGTGAGCCAATGTATAACACGCAAAAGCAGCGTACAGAGTTCCAAACTCATGAATGCGGTCAACTATTTTTGGCATCAATGCTGCGGCGCCAACTGCTACTAGTGAAATGAATGACAGATAGTAACCAGTTTCCGCTGAGCCTATGCTCATTTTGTGGAATTGTTGAGGAATAACTATGATGCCGGTGAAAAAGCAAATCATAGAGAATACAGCTGCGATAAATACTGGCTTCAGGCTTCCGATTGTTTCTGGTTTAGATAAACCATCAAGCACCTCATTCTTTTCAGAAACTTCATGAGATGGTTCAGGTATAAAAATGAGTTGCATTGCAAGGAAGAGCCAACTGACAAGATACAATACAAATGGCCATTGCCAACCTAATGTAGCCAGTATCCCTCCAATGAATAGGAATATCACCCCTCCCAATTCAATAGACATGCCTTGCGAGGCAATCATTTTTAATCTAGATCGCCCGCTGTAAAATGTAGAAATCAGCCCGGTTCCTGCTGACATTACAATTGCCGTAGCTCCCCCAAGCAGTAAGCGATCAATCATTACCGGCACAAGTCCATGAAGAAAAACTCCTGCGGCTCCCAAAAGTCCATAAAGGAAAAGGCCCCAAGTGAGTGCCTTATAGGCCCCGGCCTTGTCGATAAATTTGCCGGCTAATGGACCAAATACTACAACCCCTAGTGATGGTACGGTGACGAGCCAGCTTGCTGCAGACGGTGTGCCAAGATTTTCAGCAACTTCTGTCAGTCCGGGAACGATTACGCAGCCCACCATGATAGTAAGGCATGCAACCGCCAAGAGCGTAAACGCCCCCATTTTGTTCATTTCATTCATAACACTCTCTCAATTATCCGAATGGTGGTCATGCAATCCGCTAGGTGGTTGCATTTTCGGGCTGTCGCGTTTATTAGTCAACGATTGAAAGGTAAGTCGAATGTAAGCAAAATGAATTATTATTAATAAAATCGTTGTGGTATTATGTTTTTGTGCTATTAATCAATGACTTATAGTTTAATCATCATGTGGCATTTTCCAAGTTAGGCAAATTAAGCTTTCATTTCGTCAATGCCGTCATTAAACTAAATCATCGAGTTGTCCATATAATGGATGATAATAGGTGTGATTGCGGTTTTGCACTTGAACTGACTGGTGAGATATGAGCAGTGATGTAGAGAGTAATGGTTCTCAAGTTATCGCTAGGGCTGCGAAAATTCTTCATGCTCTTGAAGCACACCCGGGCGGTCGAACTATTTCGCAGCTTTCTCGTGAGACAGCTTTGCCTAGGACAACTGTCCATAGATTGGTCACCTCGCTGGAATCGCAGCAATTACTCATTTCAGGTGCTTCAGGGGTTAGGTTAGGGCCTGCCCTAGCACGTCTCGCAGCTTCAGCACACACTGACATTATTTCTCTCTCAAGAGCATCCATTGAGACGCTTGGGCGAAGAACACGTGAAACTGTTGATTTAAGTGTTTATAGAGGGAGTCACGCCGTTTCAGTTAGTCAATACACTTCAGACCAAGAGCTTAGAGTGGTTTCGGCTGTTGGCACTGCTTTCCCGTGCCACTGTACTGCTCATGGAAAAGCTATTCTGGCGAATTTTAGCGATAAGCAAATATCTGATCTTATTGGAACGCGGCCGGATGTAAGGACCAAAAACACCCTTTCAACACTGCCAGAAATTCTTGAGGATCTGCGGGAAACACGCGAAGCAGGATACGCTATTGATTGTGAGGAGCATGCAAGAGGTGTTTGCGGAATTGGTGTTCATTTAGATATTGGTCTTCATGAACATTACGCAGTTTCAATTGCAGTTCCTGCAATCCGATTTGAGGAAAAGCTCGACCTACTACTTAGCTCTCTGCTTCAATGCAAGGCTGAGATAGAGGCTTCAATAAGATAAGTTGATTTTTATCAATATGTTAAAGGGTGGAAATACGTGTTACCCAGTCGAAAAGAACAATAAATTGTTTGCCGTTAGTAAGTCTTAAATTCAATTGGTTTGCGTTGACGCCTGATGATTTTCCTTCAATGTAAGAACCGTCGGCCATATGTACCCTTACGAGATTTTCAGATTGATGCGCTTGGCGACAAATTTTAAAGAAATCGCGCTTTGATGGTTGGTTTACCATTTCTGCTGTGCTTATAGTCAATCTACCCACGTAGTCAATCTGAACGTCGAATGGCTTGATGGTTTCAATTAAGGCCACACGCTCAAGAGGTACACGAACCCGCTGTTCGTTATCCGATGGGGTAGGGGTTAAGTCAAGTTTGTTACGTGCGGTTAGAAGACCATAAACATACAAAGAAAAAGCTTGGCCATCCTCTAAAGTTACCCTTACAGGGATGTGCTTGGCGCGGTAATACTGTAATGATCTCTCGACGTCTTTGTAATCGCGAGGCCACACCTCAGCGGGTATGCCGTAAGTAATATCGGTGATGGTCATTTTGTGTCCGAATACGTGTTTTGAGTAGGGTAACACTTCATTGGTTTGAAGTGGGTAAATGCCGAGATAGTGGGCTGGTAAAGACCAGCCCATTGTGAAGTTAAGGCTTCGGTTCTGGGGTGTTTGAGTGTTCCAAACCAGCGAGCAGAATATCCCGATCTTCTTCGGTCATGTCGGTGGTGTTGAACAGTTCAATAATCCTTTGTGCGGCTTTACTGGTGGCCATTGCCCTTTTCGAGTACCGCGCGAAGTCGGCCATATTTACTTCTGCGATGATCATGTCGATTACCTCAGACTTGGTCATCTTGACACCAGATTCTTTGAGTTTGTCTTTAAACGCTTCGACTTTGTCGTTAGCGCGAGGACTCAAAGCGACCTGGCAAAAAACAGGTTTTGGTTTTTCCATGTATCAGTTGCCCAGAACATTAAAATCAAACTTTCCATCGACCGGCAACACGCCTTCAGCAAAGCCGGGTGTCGTATCGATGATGTTTTTGCGCTCGTAGGAATGAGACATCAGGTACTTATTGGAACAATCAATAAAGTCAGAGATAAAACAAACATTTGCCTGATTCTTTTTGGCTCGTAGACCACGCCCGACGCGCTGACGCATCTCAACTTCTGCCTTCCCACCACCAGCGAGGATCACCGCGCCCACACTTGGGACATCAACGCCTACATCGAGTATGGTGGAGCCAATGAGAATGTCTATTTTGCCTGCAGCCAGGCTCTGCAGTTTTGCTTGTCGTACCTTCTGGGAAGATTCACCGTATATAAAATCGACCCTCAATCCCTCTGCCTGCATCATCTCCATTAAGATCTGACCATGCCTTTTGTGCTTTACCAACGTCATACAGTTTAACTGGTGTGACCTATACATAACAGCGGCACGAACAATCGCTGCATTTCGGTTTAGGTTGTAAACGATGCCTAACTGGTAAGCCTTCTGGTATGGCGTGCTCATAACAACCCGGAAGTTCAGGTGCTTTGATGCAAGTTCAGCCTTAATCCTAGCCTCATCTGGAGTGTACGCGATTTTATGATATAAGAAGTAGGGTTTCGCCAAAATACCTTTATCAATCAGATATTTTTCAGTCACTTTTATCTCAATTCGACCGGCGACAGCCATCAGTCGCATGTTTGCTTCGGTTGAATCCTTCATGAAGGGAGTGGCCGTTAAAGCCAAACGGTAGTCAGCGTTGTGGCAGAGCCGAGCAATGTCGTAGAAGCTGGAACCGGATGATTCGTGCGCCTCTTCCAGAATTAGTAGGGAAACGCTGGCAAGCAGCTGCTTGATCAGTTCTCTACGTTTGAGGTGCTGAGCGCGCTTTTCAGGAGAAAGATCAGATCCAGGCTCATTCAGGAAACTGGAGAGGGTTTGCACTGTCGCAACGTTGATATGTCGTGACACCTTCAGTTCGCCAGAGCCAATCACGCCAACCTTTTGCCCCTTGAGCCACGGCTCGCCATTTTCAGCGCGATAATCGATGGATTTTTGGAAGTTATCCGCCATTTGGAACATGAGAACAGAACGGGTCGTGATGAACAGTGTCATACGGCCGATACGTGCAGCTGCTTTGCAGGCAATATTCGATTTACCGCCACCGGTAGCGACTTGGGCAATCATCCCGCCCACTTTCACCATGGTTTCCACGGTCTGATCTTGATAAGCGTAATCGGGGTTGTAGGGGAATGGGTTTACCGCGGGATTTGGCTTGCCGAGTGCAGAAACCATTGGCTTTCGAATGTGAGTTGCGGGAATGCCGGCTCTGTTTAGTTTTGCAGCAATAGAACGAGCAAATCCAGCCGGGAATGAGCATTTTGACCAGTTAAACATGGTGCTGCGACCATCCCATCCGCCACTGCCTGAAAATGAGGCACCATCAACGTCGTAGCTCAACATGTCCTGAACTATCTTCTTTACGTTGTCATCCGCCCCTGAAATTAACGCGTTCACTGCGTTTGATACAATATTAACGCCCATGTGTCCTTTCCTTAGTGCCTTTATTGTGTTAACAGGCTATGATTAAATAAGTAGTTGGTTACTTAATGGATTATATCAAAAACATGGACGTAAAAATTAACATCTTGCAGGTGGAAGTAGGGCGACTGCAGCCAAACCCGTGGAATACGAACTCCGTGGGTCTCCAGAATTTCGAAAAACTGAAAGGCTCAATCGACCGCCTGGGTTTCTTCAAGCCGATCCTGGCTCGTGAGCTGGCAGATGGTTCTTTCCAGATCCTCGGTGGTGAGCACCGCTGGCGCGCAGCCATTGAACAGGGCATCGCCACTGTTCCAGTTATCACCGTTGGTCAGATTAGCGACGTAGTGGCGAAGCAAATGTCGCTGGTCGATAACGAGCGCTACGGTGAAGACGATCAGCTTGCTTTGCAGCGTCTGATTGAAGAAATCCAGTCAGAAACTGGCTTCAGCCTTTCAGAAATCGCCCCATTTGATGACGAGATGGCAGCGACACTGGCCCGAACTGCGGCTTTCGATATGGCGGAACTGGAGCGACTGACTGATGGCGACGAGAAAGCGGCAGAAGAGGATAAACGCGAGAAGGTTGAGCGTTTGGGTGTGGAGCACCAGACGATGCGCTTCAAAGTTACCTTCGACTCTGCTGATTCAGTCACTACAGCCATTAAATCGATCATTGCCGAGCAGGGCATTAATACTGGCAGCGACATGGAAGACGCTGGAGAAGCCCTGGTGTGGCTCGCAGACTTTTACAAGGAACGTAACTGATGAGCACCCCATTTGAGATCGTGTATCTCGACCCTAAAACACTGGTTCCGTATGAGGCCAATGCCAAAAAGCACGATGAAACCCAGATTCGTGATTTAGCTGCGGCAATCTCAAAGCGTGGGTTTGACCAGCCAATCACCGTTGATAAAGACATGGTGATCATCACCGGCCACGGCCGCCGAGAAGCTGCAATTTATGCTGGTCTTGACCTGGTGCCGGTAATTATCCGCGCTGATCTCGACGAAGTCTCTGTTCGTGCGAAACGTCTGGAAGATAACCGTCTGGCCAGCACTGATTATGACGCTATCAAGCTGCAAAAAGAGCTGGAAGAGCTGGTGCTGGGCGATGAGGTTGTAATTGGCTTCGATGAGCGTGAGCTGAGCGTTTTGGTTGGCAGCATGACGGAAGACATGGCCACCGATTCATTGGTAATGGATTTGGGTCACGAATCCGTGCGCCAGCATGAAGAGCATGAAGAGATCTCCCGGGAAGTCGCTGAATCGGAATTGCGAGTGATCGACGTGCTGGGCTTTAAAACGTTCCCTGCTGGCTCTGCGCTGGTCGTTGGGGATTTGCTTGCCCATATGGAAGAAGTGACGGGAGAGAGCGGGGCAGACGCATTTGTCGCTTATGCGAAGCGTATTTCTGAGGAAGCTGTTGATGGGGAAGAAGCATGAGCAATTACCTCATCAACGTAGCATTCCAAACGCGTGTAACCAAAACCACCCGAACGCTGGAGATCGCAGAGTCATTTGGCCTGGGGCTTGATGAAAAGGAGTGGTCGCTTTACGACAACCTGGAGCTGGAAATCAGGGGCGGTGATGTTGTGTACATTACCGGTCAATCTGGCTCTGGCAAATCAGTTGTCTTGCGTGAGCTTCAGCGTTTGATGAAGGAAGAAGGGCAGGATGTAGCGTCAATCGAAGACTTTGCCTTTGATGACAGCAAAAACGTCATCGACCAGCTGGGCAAGACCACCAGCGAGGCGTTAGGGCTTCTCTCAATGGCTGGGCTGAACGATGCCTATTTATTCGTTCGCAAGCCTTCTGAGATGTCGGACGGCCAGCGTTACCGTCTGAAAATCGCAAAGCTGATCGAAACCGGTGCAAAGGTATGGGTGGCTGATGAGTTTGGCGCTGTTCTGGATCGAGTAACTGCCCAGGTGGTTGCCTCTAACCTCCAGCGCGCCGCGCGCAAAGCTGGGGCAACTGTCATGGTCGCAACCACGCATGAAGACCTCAAAAATGCTCTGCGCCCGGATGTACAGATCACCAAGCACTACAAAGAACGTGTGAAGGTGGACTATGCAGCTTAAAAAGGTTTTCCCGATTTATGAGGGGGCTGAGCTGCGCCGCCGCTGGACGCATGAGGCTGAATGGCAGGATTGGCTTCGCGCCCATGGCGCCTATGGTTTCCGTGTCGCGCCATATTACAACCGCTGCGTCGTGGTGTTTGGTGAGAAACGCTATGTGGAGGTGATCAAACAGCTCTATGGGCTGGATGAGAGCGAATATGTGGCCGGGGTTGGTGGCATGGTCACTGATCTGGGCTACATACAGTACGACACGAATGTTCACTGCGTTTATCTGCCTGAGAACTACAACGAGTCTGTTTACTGGCACGAAGCCTTGCATATCGCGCTTATCACCGGTCAGCACCATGATTTAATGCCGTCGGATCAGGAGGCTTTCACTTATCTGCAGGGCTACATCGTTGAAGAGTTCGTGAAGGCTCGCGTCAAGTTCCTTGCCGATAAGAAGGCGGGTGGTTTGCCGGCGATCGAGGATATTGTGACGCGCCATCCTTCAACCATTCGTCGCGGTGGTTATGGCAGTCGTAAGGTGGTGCGATGAACGACGTAACCATTAAACGCTATCAGCCAGATGAGTTCCCGAAGCATTTGGATTTTCTGGAGCGTATGACCGTGACGCGCGGCACCGTGGATGATTGGAATGCTCTGAAGTCGTTGCACTACAAAACTGACGGCAAGCCCTTCGCGCCAACCTATTACCGCTGCGAGCTTGATGGTCGGCTGGTGGGCGTAGTTGTGGTGGCATTTCCAAAATTGCTTCTGGCGCCGCGCCATCGCATGTTCCCAAAACTGAAGCCGACCACTAATACGACGGTGGCCAACCAGTTCTGGGGTCGCTATGTGAATAACAACTTTGCGGTGATCAGCCGTTCAGTGGTGGACACTCAATACCGCGGTGTGGGCGTTTCTTATCGCATGATTAACCTGGTGAGCCGGATGCACAACAGGCCGATCATCGAAATCCAGTCCTCAATGAGCAAATACAACCCGTTTGCGATGAAGGCAGGTTATCAGTTCATTCGACCAGAGCGCCCGAAGAGTTACGAAAGTGCGCTGCGTGTATTCCAGCGGCATTTCCGTGCCGACCCGGGCGACAATGAGAGCATTGTGAAAGAGCTGTTCTCGATGAGCGAGAATCGCCGCCGTCGTGCGCTGGTGGATCTCGTAGCCGACTACCACAAGAACTCATCGCTGGCGAAAGCTGGGCGTAACCGTGGAACAACCGTGCAGGACATCGCTGATTCGCTGGTGGATGAAGCCAGTATCGTGAAATTGCTTAAGGACATTCACAACCTTAGCTTTACGTCGCCGCTCTATGGTGTTTACCGCAACCCGGACTTTGGCAGGGATTTGCCTGACGTGTTGCCACTACTGGCATTCGACAACCAACCGTTAAATGCGCCGCTGGATCTGGCGCGTATCTCGTAAGGAAACGAGCAAATGATTTTGACAGATAAGCAGAAAGACATTCTGCGCACCATTTACCTTGGCCACGATCGCGGCCATTTACTTGATCTCGATGAGCTGCTGGAGGTTCTGCCATACAAAACCACAAAGCAGAGTATGCAGTTCTCTCTTCGAGCGCTGATTAAAAAGGGACTTGTCGAGAAAGGTGAGTTTCGGGCGCGCGGAGATGATGGCTACCAACGTCGCACACTCGGTCTGACCGTTATGGGTAGAGCAAGCGTAAAGCTGATGGTGGCATGAGAAAGACCTGCTTCCCATAAATAATTAATAACTGGTTATTTAAATATACGGAAGCAGGCTTTTAGCCACTCCCCAATTAAGTTGTTTTCTAACCGTAGAAACCAATTTGTTTAACAACTCCAGAAAATGATTTTACTCGGCGCAAGGAAGCGCCGTGGTGGTTTAGAGGGAACTATGACGACCGAAGCTGAAGAGGTAAAGGTCAAGGTCACGCCTGCTATGTGGGCGGAGATCGAGGCGAAATGGGCGTCCGGTGAGTACACGCTTTCCAGATTGGAAGACGAGTATGGGCTGCGCCGCGAGACATTCTCTCGTTATTTCAAAAAGAAGGGGTTGGCCAAAGGCGCCGACTCAGTTGGCAAGATGGTGCGCGAATCCCTGAAGTCAGACGCAGAGATCCGCGCAAAAGAGCGCGCCGACAAAATTGATGATCGTCGTAACAAGTATGACAGCTGGGCGTTCACACTTGGCAGAATGGCGATGGGACAGGTTGCCGAGGCTAAGTCCAAAGGTACATCGCTTGCTGTTATCGAGGGCGATCTAAAGTCAATTCAGCGCGCCAGCAATATTCTGGCTAAGTGCTTTGATGTGTCATCCAAAGCTCTGGGCATGGATAAAGACGAAGGCTTGGCCGACGAAATCCCGAACCTGGTGTTTGGCGAATTGACACCAAATCAGGTGGCAGAGCTGCGTAAATCAGAAGAACCAGATCTGATTGACGATGATGAGCTTGAGGCACTTGAAGAGGAAGCAGCAAAAGACGCTGAAAGCGTTTTAGAGAGCGAAGCTGACGATGACAGTGGGGAAGCATAACCATGGCCATCCCGTCATCGCTGAGCTTGATTCAGCTGCATTCTGGGCAGATGTCAGTATTCCAGTCGCCCCATCGTTTCAAAGTGGTGTGTGCTGGCCGACGCTGGGGTAAGTCCCGACTGTCGATTTCTAAAATTATTCGTGCGGCCGCTTCTGGCCGCAAACAGCGAGTCTGGTACGTAGCGCCAACGTATCAGATGGCCAGGCAAATTTTGTGGGATGACCTCCAGGAGACTATCCCGCGCAAATGGGTGGCTAAAAAGAACGACACCACAATGACGATCGTTCTCAAGAACGGTTCGGAAATTGCTCTTAAAGGTGCGGATAAGCCAGATACGCTGCGTGGTGTTGCACTGAATTTCGTCGTTCTTGACGAGTTTCAGGATATGAAGCCTGACACCTGGTACAAGGTATTGCGTCCAACGCTGTCTTCTACCCGCGGTGGTGCTCTGATTATCGGTACGCCCAAAGGCTTCTCCGAGTTCCATAAATTGTGGACGATCGGGCAAAACGAAGATCTGCAGAAGAAGGGGCAGTGGAAGAGCTGGCAGTTTGTTACAGCCGACTCACCATTTGTTCCAGAGGCGGAGATCGATGCCGCGCGCAATGATATGGACCCTAAATCATTCGCTCAGGAATATCTGGCGTCGTTTGAGAACATGTCAGGCCGTGTGTATTACCCGTTCGACCGCAAAACGCATGTTAAAGATGTGGCCTTCGATCCGAAGCTGCCTATCTGGGTTGGTCAGGACTTCAACATCGATCCAATGTCCTCGGTCATCCTGCAGCCGCAGCCGAATGGTGAAGTTTGGGCGGTGGACGAGCTGGTGCTTTATTCCTCCAACACCGCAGAGGTATGTGATGAGCTGGAACGCCGGTACTGGCGCTCGAAGTCTCAGGTGACGATCTTCCCAGACCCAGCAGGCGCATACCGACAACACGCGCGCGGCGAATCGGATGTGGACATCTTTAAGGAGAAAGGTTTTCTGCGAATCGATCACCCGAAGAAGCACCCGCCGATCGCTGACCGTGTGAATGCTGTAAACCGTATGCTAATGACAGCTTCTGGAGACGTGCGACTTTATATCAGCCCGAAGTGTAAAGGACTTATTGAATCGCTGGAGAAGGTGATCTACAAACCGGGTTCGCGTGATATGGACAAGTCAGGTGGTGTGGAGCATAGCGCCGACGCCTTGGGCTATCCAATTCATAGAAGATTTCCGGTTAAAAGTCGTGTTATTCTTGGTGGTTCTCGATAGGTGGTTAGCTACCTATCACAAAACGGCATTTATATTAAATTGAGGCTTGGTCAAATGGAATTGACTGACAAAGTAATCAAGGATCTGGTTAAGCGCCGGCATCCTGAGTACGACAAGAAAAAGGAGCATTGGGACTTTATTTCGGCCACCTACGCGGGTGGCCGAGCATGGTTCGATGACAACGTTTTCCGCTATTTCAAAGAAGGCGATCAGGAATACAAAGAGCGTGTTGAGCGAGCATACCGCTTCAACCACACGCGTGAAGTTGTAAACCTGATCAACAAATACATCTTCCGCGAAGATTTTCACCGCACTGAGGAAGACGCACCAGAGTTCATCCGGGATTTCTGGCGCCGCGCGACTCGTCAAAACGTTTCCGTTAACGAGTTCATGGCCGCTATCGATCTGCAATCCTCAATCTACGGGCGTATCTGGGTTGTGGTGGATAGCACAATGGAAGCTGGCGCAGAGTCGGTTGAAGACCAGAAGAAGCAAGATGGCCGCGCTTACGCTTACTGGATTTCGCCGCAGCAGATGCTGGATCTGGCATGGGATGACGATGGCAATCTACTGTGGGCGCTGGTGGTTGAAGTCGCCCGTGACGATGCCGACCCGTTTGCTTCTACCGGACAGGAGTTCCAGCGTTATCGCTTGTGGACTCAAAACGAATGGTATCTGTTCCGCGAAGAAGTGAAGAAGGGCGGCCAGAGAGGTAATGCCAAGGTTTACCTCGAAGATAGTGGTGAGCATAACCTGGGTGTTGTGCCGGTGTTCCCTGTTGACTGTATTGGTCAAAGCGAATCGCCTTACTTCAGCCCATCGCTTATTGATGACATCGCTTATCTTGACCGTGCGGTGGCCAACTATCTTTCGAACCTTGATGCAATCATTCAGGATCAGACCTTCTCCCAGCTGGCGATTCCAGTTCAGGCAATGCTGCCTGGCGATGAGAATCACGGCAAGGTGTTGGAAATGGGAACTAAACGAGTATTCACCTTTGATGGTGAAGGTGGCTCGCAGCCGTTCTACATGTCGCCAGACCCGAAGCAAGCCCAGATGATCATCACCACTGTTCAAACTGTCATCAACGAGATTTATCACTCTGTTGGTGTTGCCGGTGAGCGAACCAAACAGGACAACGCCAAAGGTATTGATAATTCCTCTGGTGCAGCCAAAGCATACGACTTCCAGCGCGTGAATAGCTTGCTGGTGACGAAAGCAGAACGTCTGGAGCGCGCAGAGCGTCAGATGCTTGCCTTGGTTGGGAAATGGATGGGTGAAGAGCTGGAAGATGACCACACTTTGGTCAGTTACCCGGAGAGTTTCGACATTCGTGGTTTAACTGATGAATTTGCTGTTGCTCAGCAGTTGTCAGAGCTGCAGGCACCGGAAAGTGTTCGCCGTTATCAGATGGAAATGCTCATCGATAAGATCTTCCCGAACGTTACGGAGAAAATGAAAAAGGAATTTGAGGCAGATCTCTTGAAATTTCCTCCAAAAAATGTATCTGTGGGTATTGAAAATAGCTTGTCAACTACCTATGATAAGGCATCTTCTCAAGAAACCGAGAAAACTTCTTCCCAAGGATCAGGGAACTCATCTGCTCAAGCAACCGAGCGATAAGGCGTAAAAAGGAATTTTATGAATCTGTGGCAAATGATGATGGCCCGTCGTGGCCTGATGGACGTCGCTGGCAAGGAAGAGCTGGGCGGTGGTGGCGGTGGTGAACCTTCCAAAGAACAACAGGCTGAGCTGCCTGGTGGCGAAGGCAAGGAGCACAACCCTGGTACTGATGACGCACATAAACAGGCTCGTCAGCCAGAACTCGACGATGAATACGCAGGTCTGTCGCAAGAAGAGCTGATCGCAAAACTGCGTGATGCCAAGAAGTCAGGCGCTGAGCTTTTGAAAGAGAGCATGAAGCGCAAGGAAAAACTGGCTGCTTACGGTGACATCGACCCTGAACGTGCTCGTCGTTTGGTGGATGCTGAAGCTGCGGCAGAGCGTACCCGTCAAGAAGCGGAGCAAGCTGAGCTTGAGCGCCGCGGTGAATTTGACGCGGTCAAAAAGCAAATGGTTGCAGCCCATCAAACCGATCTGCAGGTAGAGCGTGATGCTCGTACCCAAGTTGAGGCTGAGAACGCCACTCTGAAGGCGCAGCTGCTGGAGATGACCGTAGGTGCATCTTTCTCTGGCTCTGCTTTCTTGCGTGACAAAGCTCTGATGACACCGGCGAAGGCTCGTGTGATCTACGGCAACCATTTTGAAGTAGGCGAAGAAGGCAGCGTTGTAGGTTACGACAAGCCAGCTGGTCAGAAAGACCGTGCGGTGCTGGTCGATGGCCATGGCCAACCTCTCGCATTCGAATCAGCGATTGAGCGTATTTTGCGTGCAGATCCTGAAGCCGACGCTTTGCTGCGAAGCGAGGCTAAACCAGGTGCAGGCTCACAAAGTAAGCCAAGCGCCAAAGTAACCACCCCGGTGAACAAGTCAACGATTGACAAGTTAACTGCTGGGCTGGGAAAAATCGTTACAAAATAACATCTTAATCAAAAGGAATTGAAAAGATGCCATTACTGCGAGACGAAGCTGAAAAGCTGTCTAACAACGAACTGGAACAGGGCGTAATCGAAACTATCATCGATCGCGATGACCTGTTTGCCGTTCTGCCTTTCATGAAGATCAACTCTAAAGCGTATCTGTACAACCGCGAAGATTCACTGTCTGAAGCCAGCTTCATTGACGTGAACGATGTGGTTCCAGAAGGCGCTGCAACGTTCACCGAGCATGTGGCTAAGCTGCGTATTCTGGCTGGCGACGTTGACGTTGATAAATTCCTGGCAACCACCATGGCCGACACCAATAGCCAGCTGGCTATCCAGGTTCGTTCCAAAGTGAAAGGTCTGGCGCGCGCATTCCGCCGCAACCTGATCCAGGGTGACTCCACCAAAGATGCAAAATCCTTTGACGGTATTGCCAAGCTGATGGCAGCTGATCAGGGCATCGTTGCCAACGCTTCCATGACTTTCTCCATGCTCGATGAGCTGGTTGATGCCGTGAAAGATCTGGGCGCTGACTGCCTGATGGTTCGCTCTGAGCATATGCGCGCTTACCGTGCGTTGCTGCGTACCGTGAACGTCGGCCCGTCTGAAGTGATGATCGAAAACTTTGGTCGTCCAATGCTGACTCACAACGGCATTCCGTTCATCGTGAACGACTTCATCCCTGTTGTTGACGGCGCTGCCGACATCTACGGCCTGCACCTGTCCGAAGAGAACGGTCTGACCGGTCTGTACGGTGGTGATAATGCCGGCATCGTGGTTGAGTCCATCGGCACCGTTCAGAACAAAGACGCCCTGCGTACTCGCGTTAAGTGGTACTGCTCTCTGGCGAACAAGCACGACAAAGCGATCGCTGCGCTGAAAGGCGTTAAGATTTAATCTTAATGATAGGTAGTTAGCTACCTATCACCGATCATTAGCAAGGGTGGGCAGTCGCCCACCCTTTTTTTATGGAGTATACATGGCAGACAAAAAAGTACGTATCACCGAAGAAGTGCTCTCGGATTACACGGGTCACATGTTCGGTGTGCCTTTCGTCAATAGTGTGAGCGCGAATCCTGTTAGTGAGCGCCGTCAAGCACGAATGCTGGCAGCTCTTCGCGGAGAAGTGATTGACGGTGGCCAACAGTCTGGTTCTGGCAATAGCGCCAGCACCGGTGGTTCCAGCCAGCAGAAAGTGCCGATCAACGGCATCTACATGAACCCGGCTTCTACTGGCCTGAAAGTGGGTGAGTCCCGAACTCTGACCTACAACACGGCGCCAGATAATGCCACTGACAAATCAGGCGTTTGGAGCACTAACAACGCTGCGATCGTAACGGTTGATCAGAAAGGCAAGATTACGGCTGTTGGTGTGGGTAATGCAGTAGTTACTTTCACCTCAAACGATGGCCCGTCTTCCACCTGCCAGGTTGCAGTGACCGCGGCTTAATGAACGTGGCCGCTTGTCGGCCACTCAAGGATGAATATGAAATCTGCAAAAGTACGACTGCTCGAATCATGCTTTAAGGGTTATACCGGCATGTTGTGCGGCATTCAGTTTGAAGATGGCATCTCTGTGTCAGAACTGCCATTTGTGGATCAGCAGCGCATTTGCTCATCTATGCGCGCGGAAACCATTGAGGGCACCAATGTCTCTCCTTCTGGCATTTATAGCGAACGCCATGGGCTATCCGCTGACAACGTAAAAGAGACAGCTGCGCCAGTTAATGAGCGTATGGAACGTGTGACCACGCAAGCCCACGTAAGCACTCAGCCTAAGTTCTCTCGTGAAGAGCTGGAAGCGGTAGCCGACAGCGAAGGAATTGCCGGCTTACGCCAGATCGGAAATGAGCTGGGTGTGAAGGGCAAGGGCATCGTTGAGATGATCGAAGGCATTATGAAAGCCCAGGGCGGTGAATGATGGCTCAGCTCGGCACGTTTAAAAGCGGCGAAGCTGTTTCGCTGTCATTCACTCTCAATGTGCTCGATGCGGCATCCGCAACGTACACCCTGAAAGACGGCCGGGCGAACATTGTGGCGGAAGATGTACCAGTTGAGTTTGAGGCTGGTCAGATGTCCGTCACTGTTGTCGTGCCAGCTGAGTACAACCAGCTTGCAGATCGTGAGCGGGATTTGCGTCGTTTGGTCTTGACGGTCAATGACGGCACTATCAATCACCTCACTGAGCAGCTGTATGTTCTGATGGCAGACTTTGAGCTGGCGGTTCCACGGCATTCGTTTGCCACAATCGCCGACGCCCAGATGCAGGCAATCGACATGTTGAATGGGGATGCGTTGCTTGCCGATGGAGACAGCCTGATGCGCAAGCGTCTTATTGAGGCCACAAATCGCATCAAGACAATGCCTTTCTCGATTCGTCGAATTTTTGGTATCGATTATGACGATTACGATCGACCGCAAAATATGTTGAACGTCACCACAATGCCGTTTGGAGCAGCTGGGCAGTACCGCGTCGATATAGTGGATTGGGATGAGCTGAGCGATGAGGATTTTGCCGCTTTCCCGGATGTCTTCAAGCGCGCTGTGATGTTGGCTGTGATCAACGAAGCGTGTGAAATTGCCAACGGCAACGATGTAGCTGCCGCGCGCGAAGATGGGATTCTCTCGGAGTCGATTGGCGAGACGACCAATATGTACCGAACCGGCAAAAGCGCACCAAAGACGGTGGCTAGAACCACCTGGCGTTTGCTGGCTAAGTATACCAATAACCGGTTTATCGTTCGTCGGTAGTCAAATTTCGCGCCAGCGACCACCAGCATGGGAGCAGGGTTTAAGTCATCATCGATGCACCCGCACCAGTTGGATGGCGCTGGCGTTGTTTATTCACATGGAGGTGAATATGCACGTAGCCTGGCAAACAGAACTCGCTGTTTATCGAAAAGGTGGGATGAACATCTATGGCGAGTCGAAATACCAGTTTGTGAGAAGCACCAAAGTAGGCGTAGTGAATTTTACAGAAGGCGTCGTTCAATCATCAGTACGAGCTGATAGCTCTGGCAGTCGTGGCAAAGCAGACATTGAGACGTTCAATGCTGTGCTAATCGTGCCCCTGGCTGCTGATGTGAAGCTGGATGACGTATTGGTGATGTCTGGCACTAAGTTACTGGTGGCGAGCGTAGAGCGTCGTTGGGGGCTTCGTGGGCGCCCTGGTCATCTGGAAGTCGGGGCTAACGTATGGGTCTGAGTTACGACGCATCAAAGTTACGACGCCAGGCCAATTCTCTCGATCAGCGTCAAAAAGCGTTTAAGCGCTATTTGCTTCGCGATATGGAGAAGGTGGCGAAAGTGATGGAGCGATTAGCCAGAGCGATGGCGCCGATTGAAACCGGGTCATTGGAAAAGGCGATCTACGCGCGCGTCATCAATAACTTCTCTGAGGTGAAAGTCGAGCTTTATGTCTCCGGTGCAACATCGCGTGAGGGACACCCGGGCGTGACGGTTGGGCAATATGCTGATTACATGCACAACGATCACTACCGGCTTGGCCGACTGTCGAGAATGAAGAGCGTTACCAACCCGCCGATCGAGGGAATGCGAGCGAGGGTAGGGCGTCTCTACATGGAACGTGCGATTGAAATGGGTGAAAAGCGGTTCAGGGAAGCTGTAACGGAAGCAGCGAGAAAAGCTGGGTTCACAAGGGGGTGACATGTTTATTGAAGCGTTTGCCAAATTTCTTCAGGACAAGAAGTTAGGCGTGATTGGTAAGGACACTTTCGCACATCACATGCCAGCTTCGGTCAAAAGCGGAATTTTGCTGGTGAATCCCAATACCGGTATTGCAATTGACCGCGAGCTTGAAGGCTTTTATCAGGATGTTTTCACTGTAATCATCAGAGAGCCGACATTGTCTGTGGTGTCGGCCAGAGCTAACAAAATCATGGCTGTTCTGCCGCTTATTGATACAGAAGTGCAGGGCATTCGGTTTAAATATGTAAAGCCTCTGTCTCTACCGATTATCTACCCGCAGGATGATGGATCACTGTTCGAAGCGGGTATTCCCGTCGAATTTGCAGCATATCCGGTGTAATCATCAATAAAATAGCCATGTGATTACTTTTTTAAAGTAAAAAATAGCTATATACTTACATTTGCCGCAAGGAATGCGGCAACCAATGCAAAAAGGAGTTTGCAAACAATGGCTAACACCCATGTTAAAAATATCAAATTAGGCGCTTGCAAAGTGTCTTTCGGTGGCCAGGATCTTGGCTACACCAAAGGCGGCGTTGAAGTCGAGGTTTCTACCGAAACCCTAAAAGTCACCGTTGACCAGCTGGGCCAGACCACCATTTCTGAACTGGTGCAGGGTCGTAACGTAAAAGTTACCGCTCCGCTGGCCGAAAGTGTTCTGGCGAACCTGGTTAACCTGATGCCTGGCTCAACCATGTCTGCCGACAAAAACACCCTGTCTATCAGCTCCGCTCAGGGCGTCAACCTCGTTGACGTTGCTCAGGAATTGATCCTGACCCCGCAAGATGGCACCGATTTCGTGCTGACTCTGCCGAAGGCGGCAACGGCGGGTAATTTCACCATGGCTTACAAATCCGATGACGTTCGCGTGTTCTCCGTTGATTTCAACGCATACCCGGACGACGACGGCATTCTGGGAACCATGACCAACCCAAAGCCTGATGCCGGTGATGCGTCTGTCGCAGTTACCGGCGTAGCTGTTAACCCAACCACCGCGAACATCGCTGTGGGCGGTACTACCCAGCTGGCCGCAGTATTCGCTCCTACCAACGCCACGGATAAAACCGGTACGTGGGTATCGAGCAACACTGCTGTAGCCACTGTTGATAGCACCGGCAAGGTAACAGGTAAAGCTGCGGGTAACGCCCAGATCACCTTCACCACCACTGACGGCGCGAAGACTGCAACAGCAGCCATCACCGTAGCGTAACCCCAAAGAGGCTCAGGACGAGCCTCTTATTTAAACGGAATTGAAAATGACAAAATTACTCGACCTGGATGCCATTTCGCCTCCACAAAAAACAGTCAAGTTCGGCGGCAAAAAGTACCCGATCGTTGAAATGACCGTTGGCTTGTTTGTTGCCATCAAGCAAATGGAAGGCAAAGACCTGGCGGCTCTGTCTATGGCAGATCAGGTAACCGCATATGCAGATCTGGTGCAGAAATTACTGCCGACTGTCACACCTGAAGCACTCCAAAAGCTGACTTTGCCTCAGCTGCAGCAGGTTTTCACCTTCGCAATGGAAGTGGTTGAAGAAGAGAACGAAAAAGCTGCTGGTGAAGAAGCAAAGTAATCACCCGCGATGAGTCCGGGCAGATGGTGACGGTTTCCATCGATCTCGGATTCTATTTCAGTCGTGTTGTTGCTCACTATGCCGTCTCGCCGATAGAGCTACTCCAGCTGCCGCTGGCCATGTTTTGGATGTTAAGCCGAAACATTGATCGTCTCCGGGCTGAAGAGGATGTCCGTAGATTCCAGGTGGCAAGGGTTGCCCAGGCAGATGCGGATAGCGGCAAGGCGTTTATGGAGGGTTTGCAACACCGTATTGGAAGACCAGTCGTTACCGATAAAGTCTACGATCCAAGTTATGCGAAAGCAGACCCCGACGCCAAAGAGCAACTGATGAAAATATTTGGCGCAGGATGACAAGGGAATGTCTGACAACGTAGAGTTTATTCTGTCGCTGGACGATAAAAAGTTCACCGCGGCAATCGACCGGGCGGGAAAACTGCTGGTCAGTTTTGGCGAGAAGGCCACAAAGCCAGCGCAAAAAATCGCAACACTTGAGCGTTCTCTGGGTTCCGTCGCCGGGATTCTGGGTACGCTCGACAAAAAGCTGGAGTCGGTCGCCAATGGTCTTCAGGACTTAGGCGCCGGTTTCGAGCTTGTCTCTAAGGCAATGCGCGACACCAGACAAGAGCTGGTGACGTTTAACGCCAACCTCAAAACCTACACCACACGTATTGATGCAGCCGACAAAGCCACGAAGGGGTTTCATCATTCCTTGCAGGCTGTTCAATCAGAGCTGAGCGACTTCTCTGATTGGGCTAATCACGCTGGACGTGCAGCCTCATCCTTTGGCCATGAGGTCAAAGAGGCGAATACAGCCACCTCCGGTATGAACACGCGTTTGTCCAACTCCAGCAAGCGAATGGAGAATTGGTCTGCATCGTCCACCAAAGCCGCCGCCCAGATGAAAAAGGTCGTGGCGGAGATGGACGCACTGATTAACCGCCAAAGAGAATTGGGCAATCTGCGAGCGGATGTGCGTGGCCCTGGCCGTGGTGGTTCCGGTGGAAGTTCGGGCGGCTCCGGTGGCGGCTCCGGTCGTGGTGGCCGTCACTCAAGCGGCGGGCTGATGGACGGCATGAAAGGCAATATCTTCATGCTCGGTGAAATCGGTGATGCAGCTTATACGGTAAAAGAAATGCTGTTTGGCTGGCAGGAGCCGATCGTCGAAGCAGCTGCCCAGATGCAGAAGATGCGCATCTTGCTTGAAGGCATGAACAAAGAAGCTGCCAACCCGAAGCTGGCTGCGACTAATGACATGAATTACATCGTGAACATGGCTAAAACAGCCCCGTTCGCAATGGATGCGCTGACAGACGCATTCGTTAAATTCAAATCAGCTGGCATCGATCCCGCCAATGGCTCTCTAAAGTCGCTGGTTGACTCTGTGGCGCGTTTTGGTGGCGATAGTGAACTGTTGAAGCGAGCAGCTGTGGCAATCCAGCAGATGTCCGGTAAGGGCGTCATTTCGATGGAAGAGCTGCGTCAGCAATTAGGTGAAGCAGTTCCTACCGCGATGCAGGCGATGGCTGATTCCGCTGGCGTCACTATGGGGCAACTGACCAAAGCGATCTCCACCGGTACTGTCTCGGCTAAGCAGGGTTTGGAACTGTTGTTCCAGGGACTTGATGCCCAAAGCCGTGGCGCAGCCGAAAATCTGATGCAGGCATATAGCGGCGCGCTGGCACAACTCCAGACCTCGTTCACTCTGTTTGCGGATCGCATCGGTCAAGCCGGGTATCTCGAATCAATCACCAAAGTCTTTAAAGAGCTGTCCAGCTACATGAACAGCACTGACGGCAAGGTGTTTGCGCAGGATTTGGGTGAGGGGTTGTCTACCGCGGTAAACGCGCTGATGGACATGGCTAAGTGGGCGGAGCGCAACAAAGAGTTGCTTCTCACCCTCGGCCAGGCAGCTTTGGCGTTGATCGGCTTTAAGGTGCTGAAAGGCACTGTGACGGGGCTGGCCACCGCAGGGACGCAAATGGGTGGAAGCCTCAAAAAAGCCTTTGAGGTCGTAAATGGCGCTGGCGCGAAAACCATCAGTGTAATTGCCGGTGTGGTTAAAACATTCCGTGATTTCGGCGGCACCGCGGCGATGATCATCTATGTAGGCGAGGCCATTAAGATGGTTCGCACCGCATGGCTGGCATTCCAGGCAGTGATTGTGGCCAACCCTGTTGGCGCAGCCATTACCGCAATTGCTTTAGCGGTCGGCGGTTTAATCGCCGTAATGACGTCGCTGCGTGACAAAACCGCCGAAACAGTGGCTGAAATTCGCAAGATCCCTGAAGCGATGACAGCCGCGCAGCGATCTCAAATGACCGCTCGCATCAAGCAACTGGAGAGCCAGAACAGCGGCGATCAGCAGACTCTTGAATCGATGAAGAGCGGCGGCCTGTCATCCTCAGCTATTGGCGTTGATCAGAAGGCACTTCAGTCGCGTTTAGAAGCAAACCAGAAGGAGTTGGCTCAGCTTAAAGAAACCGTTGGTATGGGTGATAAAGCCCAATACGAGAACCTGGCGCGCGACATTGTCACCAAACGCCTGGAAGACGTAGACAACGGCATCAAAGCGGGGATGGCGCAGTACAGCACAACCACTCTGAAGGATGCGCGTAATAAGCGCACGGTGCTTTCGCAAGACCAGAAAATGTCTCCTTCAGAGAAAAGCGCGCAGCTTGAATCAATCAACGCTGCCGATCGCGATGCTCATCTTAAGCCATTCCTGGAAGGGGCAGACAAAACCCAGAAGATCGTCGATAGCCTTGGGCAAGAGGTTGTTCGAATTACGAAACTGCTGGAAAACCCGAATCTGAATGACAGCGATCGCTCGCGTCTGCAAGGTCAATTAAATGGCCAATCTCAGGCATTTAATACCGCGCAGGAGTCACTCAGCAGCCTCCAGGGGCAAATTAAGAACATCCGTGAGCAATCTGGCAAGGGTTTGCAGATGCTGGATGGCTCTTATTACACCGGGGTTGGCGGTACCAAAAAGCAAGATGATCGTCTGAACTCACTGTTTGTTAATTCCCAGCTCGGTACTGGCAAACAAACTCGAATGAATCGAGACGGCACAATCATGCGTGATATTGCCGGTGATGCTGTGATGGGTGATGCCCAGCTGAAGGCCAACACTAAGCTGCGTTCCATCTACGGCGAAACCATCAAGATGGAGCAGCTGACCGCAGACCAGCGCGAGAAGATCTCTTCCATCCTGACCGCAGCAAAGCTGAAGGATGAGCAAAAAGCGCAGCGCGCAGCTGAGCGAGCGGGGAAATCGGCTGAGGCAGCTGCTAAGCGTGAGGAGAGTGCGCGTCAAAAGGCAATTAAGGCCAATGAGACGTGGATCGGAAAAGCGGAGCAGATGGCCGGTCAGCTGGGGCTGTCATCGAAAGCGAGCGTTGAGTTCGACCAAAACATTCAGGAAGTCACCAAGCACCTGACTGAGATGGCTAACGCAGTGCCAAGCGATACGCTTTCCAAGGGGATGATCGACAACGCCAAAACTATGCTGGCGTTCATCAACCAGAACAAGGACGCCTACTCCAAGCGGCTGAATCAAGACGCTGCCGAGCAGAGCATTACCAAGTTCGCGCCGATGGCCAATAAGGTGATCAGCTCAGGCTACACCCCGGATTATCAATCTGCCGCGGCCGAGTGGAATAAGAAGTTTAACGAAAGCCTTGCTTACCTCCAGAGTCAGTCGAAGAACGCACAAGACCAGGGCATGAAAGAGGTGTACGACCGTGCAATCTCACAAATGCTGGCTGGCCGAAATAAGGCGTTTATTGCTGAAGTTGGTACGTCCCAGCAGAAGTTGGCGCAGGAATACAGCGATGTAGCCTCGCAAATGGAATCTGTGTGGACGAGCTGCTTCGAAAACCTGACCGATAAGCTGACCGAGTTCGTCAAAACCGGCAAGTTCAGCATCGCTGATTTTGGCGATTACATCTTTGACGAGATGTTGAAGGTTAGCACCAAGGCGCTGGTTGTTGAGCCTCTTATGCAGTCGCTGGGCATGAGTACAAACTCAGGTGCCAGTTGGGGCGATAAGCTGTCGGGAGCCAAAGATGCGGTCATCGGGAGCTTCACTAAAACCCAGCAGTCAGGTTCGCCAGTTGAGGCAATGTCTTCACCAACCAGCGCCGGTAATGATTCTGGCAGCATGTTTGAGGGGCTGAAGAACTCCTTCAAGTCACTGACCACATCAGTATCGGATCTGGCGTCATCAGGTTTGAAAAGCCTGAAAGATGGCTTCAACGAACTGACGGGCAGCACCAAAAACTCGACTTCGGCGGTGACGCAGAATGCAGTCTCTACCCAAGAGGCGACTTCTGCAACGCGCGGATTCACCTTGTCAGCTAGCACGGCTGTAACTGCGATCGGGGCGACGATTTCAGCGCTAGGCGCTGCTACAGGCAATAAGTGGATGGGGTATGTGGGTGCGGCCGCGAGCATCATGGGGCTGGCATCATCTGCGTATGGCGCGATGTCCTCTGCCGGTTGGACAGGAAATTCGGCCAGCACGGTGCAGGATGGAACCAAGGGATTCCAGGTCAAGCCAAACGCCAACCAGTTCCAGGTGACGGCACACGCAAAGGGTGGGGTATTCGGTCCTGACGGTGTGGTTCCTCTCAAAAAGTATGCCAAAGGCGGTATTGCATCATCCCCGCAGCTGGCGTTGTTTGGCGAGGGCAGTCACAAAGAAGCGTATGTGCCACTTCCAGACGGCCGTTCAATTCCGGTGACGTTTACTGGTGGTGGCGAAGGGTCTGGCGGCGACAGTGTGGCAATTTCCATCACTGTTCAGAACTACGGTCATGGCAGCAGCAAGTCATCTGAGGTATCGGACAACGGCTCTCAGTGGAACGATATGGCCCGCAAAGTGAAGGCGGTCGTGCTTGACACGCTGACCGACGAAAGCAGACCGGGCGGGATGTTAAGCAGTACAAGCAAATAAGGAGTGGGTAATGTCACGGACGACATTTACCTGGTTCCCGTTGTTTGATTCCGAGAAGGAGATGAAGCCGGAAGTAACCCGGCTCGCCTTCAACGAAGGGTATGAACAACGTGTAACCAGTGGTTTGAACTGGCGCAAGTCCAGCTGGGATCTGCAATTCCAGGGAACACGAGCTGAGATGCAGGAGATCGACGACTTCCTGTATGCGCGCGGCGGGGTGGAATCATTTAATTGGACTTCACCAAATGGGCAGAAGGTTGTCGTGGTGAGCGATAGCCACAAGGTCAAAAGCTCACGAGGGTACGCGACCTTGACCACAACGTTCCGCCAGGTGTTTGAGTAACTGAAGCCCCCAAGGATGGGGGCAAAACTTCAAGGATGAAGACAAAAATGGAAACTATTGCATCGAGCATTCAGTCACTGCAACCGAGTGCGCTGATTGAAGTGTTTGAGTTGGATATGTCAGTAACCACCAGCGGTGGGAAGCTGTACTTTCACGCAGGCACCAACGAACTCTCTGAGCCAATCATTTGGCAGGGGGTAACCTATAACCCATGGCCAATTGCGGCATCGGGCTTCGATAAAAATGGTCAGGGCAAGTTGCCACGGCCAAAGCTGCAGGTGAGTAACCTTGACGGTATTATTTCGGCTGAAGTGCAGTCGAATGAGGATTTGATCGGCTGTAAGCTCATTCGTCGAGTCACGCTCGCTCGATTTTTGGATGCTGTCAATTTTACTGAGGGCAACCCTACAGCTGACCCTAACCAGCATTTTGCCGATGAAATGTGGTACATCGACCAGAAGACTTTTGAGGATCGCGAGATTGTTGAGTTTGAGCTTGCCTCAGCATTCGATTTGATGGGAGTTATGCTGCCTAACCGCCAGATCGTCAAAAACTCATGCCAGTGGCGTTATCGAAGTGCCGAATGCGGCTACACCGGACCGTATTTTGACAAAAACGATGCGGCAACCACTTTGGCCAGCGCCGACTACTGCACCAAAAGGCTATCGTCTTGCCGTGCCCGAATCAACTACTTTGCCAACGGCATCATTGCGTTTGGCGGATTCCCCGGAGCAAACCGCGCATGATGATGATGATGAATGAAAAGTTGCTTGGCGCCATGCGCCTTGCCGCTTTACAAGCATATCCAAATGAGGCTTGCGGCCTGCTTGTTAATACCAGAGCGAATAAGTATGAGTTAATTCTTTGCCGAAACGTTGCTGATGATCCTGAAAACTATTTTGTCATGCACGATGAAGACCAAATTGCAGCTGAAAGAGCTGGCGAGGTAGTCGGTGTTTGGCATTCGCATACCGATGAGGACAATCAGGCGTCCGAGGCCGATATGTCTGGCTGTGAGGCATCCGAGTTGCCATGGTTTATTATCAACGTCAGCAAAAACTACAATCCAGAAATTGATGCAGAGTATCGTTTTAGTGATGTAAATGTGATCAAGCCATCTGGATTTGAAATGCCTTATGAGGGAAGACCCTACGCATTTGGAGTATTTGATTGCTGGTTGCTGTGCCGAGATTATTTAAAACGTGAGAAAAATGTAGCCATTGGCGTCTGCCCTGAATTGCATATTCCATCGTGGTGGGAAAAGGGCGTTGATATTTTAAACGACAATTTCCAATCGCAAGATCTTGTGAGGTTGCCACCGGGAGCGCCACGTCAGGCTGGAGATATTTTCTTCATGCAGTTGGCATCGCAAGTTCCTGATCACTGTGCAGTTTACATCGGCGATGGTATGATATTGCATCATCAGATGGATAGATTGAGCTGTAAAGCTATCTATGGCGGGATGTACGAAAAGCACACCACGCACCATTTGAGACACAAGGATTTAATGTGAGGGAAGACAATGAGTGAAATGGCTATGGATAAGCCTGAACTTGTCACTGTCGAATTAGGTGGAGTTTTAGGTAAAAACTTTGGAAAGGTTCATCGCGTTGCGGCAAATACAGTCCGTCGCGCAGTTAGTATTATTGACTGCAACCGTCCAGGTTTTGTAACCTGGATGAAGATGAACGCTAAGAAATATCAGAAGTATCATATTTCCGTCGAGCGTCATGATGGTGCTGTTTATGACATGTGCGAAGACGAGTTCCAAATGGAAAATAACGGCAGCATGAAGACGATCAGAATTACACCAATTTATCGTGGATCTGGTTCAAAGATTGTCGGTGCAGTTCAGGTTGTTGTTGGTGTTATTTTGATGGTGGTGGCCGTGTTTGCAACGTCAGTAACCGGTGGTGCTTCATTGGCAATGTTTTCTGCAGGTTTTGCTATGGCGTTCGGTGGTGTCGCAGCGCTCTTGTCAAAGCAGCCATCAAACAAAATGACGACCGTCGATAATAAAGACTCTTATTACTTTGATGGGCCGCAAAATACGGTAGCCCAAGGTAATCCCGTACCGCTCATTTACGGTAAAGAGATTCTGGTAGGTTCCCAGATTGTCAGCGTCAAGATGTCTGTTGAGCAGATGATTTAGGACACAACCGCTACTACAGGCACTGGTGATGGTGGTAGTGGAGCAGGGCAAGTTAAGTAACAAAAAGGCTGGGTGTTGACAGGAAGTTGATGCCCAGCCAGCGCCGGCAGGATGCCAGCGATTACATATAAATTGCACCAAAAAGGGAGATTTTCGGTGGCAACTGTTAAGGAAAGACGCCTGCTCGCCGGTTCTGGCGGTGGCAGCAAGGGCGGCGGCTCAGCGCGCACGCCCGTAGAAGACAAAGACAACGTTCAGTCGCGATCACTCGCCTCAATCCTTGACCTTCTTGGC
Source organism: Enterobacter sp. CP102 (assembly GCF_025152625.1). NCBI lineage: Bacteria > Pseudomonadati > Pseudomonadota > Gammaproteobacteria > Enterobacterales > Enterobacteriaceae > Enterobacter > Enterobacter sp. CP102. Next base: position 54,510 of record NZ_CP104015.1, read on the forward strand.
GAAGGAAAGATTGGCGGGTTGATTAACGGCGGCCAGTCCATTTTCCTCGATAACGTACCCATTTTAAACCCGGACGGCACCAGCAACTTCAACGGTGTCACCTGGTGGTTCCGTGACGGAACCCAGAATCAGGCAGTAATTGAGGGCTTTGATGCGGTTGAAACCCCGCATGATGTTGGCGTTCAGATCAAGCTGTCTACCCCTCGCACTATTCAGATCGACAACGATGATTCTGACCAGGTGCGTGTGATTATGATGTTCCCGAAACTGACCAAAACGGATCAGAAATCGGGTGACACCCACGGTACGACAGTTCAATTCCAGTTTGAGATCGCATACGGTACGGCCTCGTTTAAGCCAATTAAGCCGCAAGGCTATGCTTCACATGTTGTCACGCTGAGCAAGAAGTCCAGCGGCAAACACTATCGTGAATATCTCTTCGATCTGCCTAAGCCCGGGTCAAACTATCGCATCCGTGTAAGCCGTGTGACCGCAGACAGTACCACTGACTATGTCCAGGATCAGACCTGGCTCAGTCAGTATGGCGAGATTGTCAGTACAAAACTGAACTACCCGAACAGTGCGCTTGTAGGTCTTAAAATCGACTCGCAGCAATTTGGTAGTTCCGTGCCAGCACGATCGTACCTGGTCTCGGGTATGGAGATCCGAGTTCCGTCTAACTATGACCCGGTTCTTGGCTCGTACTCTGGCGATTGGGATGGAACCTTCCGCTTAATGGTGTCGGATAACCCTGCCTGGATTTTGTACGACCTGCTTACCAGTAAGCGCTATGGCTTGGGTGAGTACGTCACTGAGTCAATGATCAACATCGGCCAGCTGTACCAGATTGGTCGCTATTGCGATGAGCTGATCAATGATGGATTCGGGGGCAAAGAGAAACGCTTCGCAATTAATACCGTCATTAACTCCCGCGGTGAGGCTTACAAGGTACTTCAGGACATCGTATCGACTTTCCGGGGAATGATTTTCTGGGCTGGTGGCATGGTTAACGTCATGCAGGATAGCCCTAGCAGCCCGGTCATGCAGTTCAGTGCCGCGAACATTATTGGCAAAGTATCCTACAAGGGCTCATCTCGGAAAGACCGCGCGACTGTTGCTCTCATCACTTACAACGACAAGGATGACCTATACAAACAGAACATCGAGTACGTTGAAGATGAAGAAGGCATTAAGCGCTTTGGTGTACGCAAGACAGAATCAGTAGCTTTTGGCTGCACCAGCCGTGGCCAGGCTCACCGCGTGGGGCTTTGGACGCTATACAGCAACCGTATGGAAACAGATTTAATTACCTTCACCTCTGGCATGGACGCATCGCTGCTCATGCCTGGCGAGCTGGTAAAGCTGCAAGACAAGTTCCGATCGGGAAAACGAAATTCCGGGCGCCTGGTGAATTACACCAAAAACAGCATCACGCTCGATGCCTCTGTGAAACTATCGAAAGCCGGTAACACGGTGTCATTCCTGAGTGCCAAAGGGAAGATGATTGATCGCGACCTTATTGAAGGCGCTGGCGAGTACACCATTGTCACCTTCAAAAAGGCATTAACTGAAGAAGAATACCCGGCGATTATGGGTATCTGGTCGGTCATTGAGCCTAATCTGGAGCCAATGCTGCTGCGTGTGCTGGCTGTAAACCAGAATGAAGAGAAGGGCGCCTTTGACATCGTGGGTGTGCAGCACAACCCAACGAAGTTTACCGCCATCGATGAGGGGGCGATCCTCGTTCCGTCGAAGATAACCATTCTCGACCCGACTTTCTCCACTCCAGAAAATCTGCAGGTGACAGAAGGGACATACGTTTCCTCCCCTGGCAACCTTTCTGTAAAACTGATGGTGAGCTGGGAGGGTAAGTCGCCTTCATATGTGCTTCGTTACCGTCGTTCTGATGTTGTTGAAGATTGGGTGACAACTGAGGTTAAGACTGAGCAGTACGATATTTTAAACGCAGCTGAGAATGGTATGTATGACATCGAGCTTTACTCGATTTCTGCAACGGGCAGACGTTCCAGCGTCATTTCCATGGTGTACACCACTCTTGGAACGATGACGCCACCAGATGCACCAACTCTTCTCACTGCGATCGGGGATTATCGTGTCAACGTGCTGGCATGGCAGCTGCCGGCCACAATCGACATCGACAAAATCAACGTTTACGCCTCTCGCACCAACGATCTAACCACCGCGTCTCTGATTGCGGCGGTTGCATCGACAACATTCACCCATAGCGGGCTGGGTGATGATGAGACGTGGTTCTATTGGGTGCGAGCGGTAAACAAGCGCGGAATGCTCAGCCAGCCGAACTCTTCACTCGGCACAGAAGCCACCACGAAAGATGTTCTGTCATTCCTGAAGAACAAGATCACGTCCTCGGAGCTGGGGCAGGATCTTTTGGCCGAAATCAACCAATCAGCGGCTAAAGAAGCTGTTGAAGAGGTTAGCAAGAAAATCGACGAAAGCGTTGGTGAGCTGAATAAAACGGTTGATGAGATCGAGCTTTCCGTGACCGGCGTTAAGCAGTCTGTCACCGATATGCAAAATTCCTTCACCGGAATGGAGGAGGCACAAAGTGACCTGAAGACCAGCGTTCAGGACACGGCCGACAAAGTCAGCCAGGCGCTTGCTGATGTGGACGATGCCACCGCCAATGTTGTTGCTCTTCAAGAGACAGTGAAGAAGCAGGGCGAGTCCGTTGCCAGCACACTTGATGCTGCTCAGGCAGCTTTGGACGGTAGCAAAACGCTGATCGCTGAAGAGAAGCAGGCTCGTGTTGATGGCGATGAAGCGATCGGGAAGAAGGTTGACACAATGCAGTCGGTCGTTGACACCGGCCAGGCAAGCATTGATGAAATGAAGCAAACAGTATCCAGTGTTGAGAAGTCAGCGGCGCAATGGTCTTCAAGCCTGGAGGCAAACGCTAAAGCCAACATCGATCTTGCTCTTCGTCAGGAGGAAGACAAAAAGCAGCAGGCTTCCACAAATGCTTCGGTCAACACCAGCCAGCAAACTCTGGCCGACTCGGTTTCTTCGGTGGCGAAGCGCGTTGATGAGATGAAGGCCGAAATCGGTGATGACATCGCCGCGCAGCTTCAGGAAGAAAGGGAGACCCGCGCCAGCGCTGATGAAGCCGTGTCAACGCAGCTTACTCAGCTCAAGGCTCAGGTGAACGACGATGTTAAAGCGTCATTGGCCACCGAACAGCAGGCTCGTGCTGATGCTGACAGTGCTCTGTCTAAGCAGGTGACCAACCTGCAGTCTCAGGTTAATACGGATGTAAAAGCCCAGATTGCAGCTGAAGCAAAAACTCGTGCTGATAAGGATAGCGCTCTGTCCAGCCAAATCACCGCACTCAGCGCGCAGGTTAATGACGATGTGACAGCCCAGATCGCAACTGAATCTCAGGCGCGAACAGACGGTGATACAGCGCTCAGCACGAAGGTTGATACGCTCGCCACAAAGACCACTAGCGACATCAAGGCGGCCGTGGCCACCGAAACAAAAGCCAGAACCGATGGTGATACAGCGCTGGGAACTCAGATCACATCTCTGAAGACCCAGACGGCAGCAGATATTAAAGCGGCAGTGGCGACCGAGACCAAAGCACGAACCGATGGAGATTCAGCTCTTAGCAGCCAGATCACATCTCTTGAGACGCAAACAGCCGCAGACATCAAGGCAGCTGTAGCCACCGAGACAAAGGCACGGACTGACGGCGATACCGCGCTGGGGAGCCAGATTACTTCGTTGAAGACGCAGACCGCAGCTGACATTAAAGCAGCGGTAGCAACTGAGACGAAGGCTCGTACTGATGCTGATTCGGCAATGGCCAGTGACATTAGCGCGCTTGAGACCAGAGCCGGTAATATCGAATCATCGGTAACCAGTGAACAGACCGCGCGCGCTAACGCTGACACCGCGCTGGGCAAACGAGTTGATACCGTAAGTGCTAAAGCTGATTCGGTTTCTTCTACCGTTCAGCAGACCTCTCAAGCTGTGGCTGATGTGAACGCGAAGGTGTCTGCGTCGTGGACGCTAAAGATGGAAACATCCACGTCCAACGGCCAGAAGTACGCCGCTGGTATGGCGCTGGGTATCGATGGAACCGGTCTGTCTCAGTTCCTGATCCGCGCTGATCGCTTCGGGCTGGTTAACTCCGTCGATGGAAAGGTCACAACGCCGTTTGTTGTTGAGAACAGTGTTGCCTACATGAATGGCGCCTACATCAAAGACGGCACCATCGTTAACGCCAAAATCGGTGATTTGCAGTCAACCAACTACGTTTCAGGCAAAACTGGTTGGCGAATTGCAAAAGGCGGCGCCTTCGAGATGAATGGCAACAGTGGAAGCACCGGCCGCATGGTGATCAACAATAACCGAATCGAAGTTTATGACGAGAATGGTCGTCTTCGAGTTCGAATGGGATTGATGTAATAAAAATGCCCTGAGTAAATCGGGGCTTTTTCTACCTTAGATTAAAAGCTATGAAAATCATGGTCTTTTGTGTTGCTACTCGTGAAAAAATAAGTAACCATTCACCTACTTTTTGTAAATACGCAGTAGCGTAGTGTAACCGCCGAAGCAAGGAATGCTGACGCGTTAAGGAGATAATATGTGGTACAGGGAAGGTACTAAAACGCTGGTAAATGGCTCTGTCATTGTTACCGGTGTCGGCACCAGTTGGTCTAAAGCTGAAAATGGCGTTTTGCCAGGCATGATTTTGCTTGGTGAAAAAGGTGAGCCATATGAAATCAAATCGGTTGAGTCAGATACATCGCTAACGCTCGTTGAGCCTTACGACGGTGAAAATGTGACTGACACACCATGCCGCATCATCACTACTTATCAGGGTGACATCAGCCAATTTTCGGCGCGCTTTGCGGCGCAGCTGCAACGCATGAATATCGATTCCGGCGTTATTCGCTCTTGGCTCACTTCGGGGCAAGATGCCCAGCTTCTGGCTGAAGATGGCACTGAGATCACGCTGAAGGCTTTGCGCCAGATTGTAGCTGAGCACGAAGATGCAATGGCCTGGTTTTCCGCAAATCAGGATTCGATTCTCAAGGCTGCTGCTAACGCAACAGCTGCGGCCTCAAGTGCTTCAGCTGCACTGGCATCCCAGAAGGCTGCGAAGACTTCAGAAACTAACTCGGCAGGATCTGCGAGTGCATCAGCATCTTCAAAAGCGGCTGCGGCAGCTTCTGCCTCAAGTGCGGCAGCGTCAGAGAAAAATGCTAAGACATCTGAGGTAAATGCCAAGACATCCGAAACCGCCGCAAGCGGATCGGCAACCGCCTCGGCCACCTCAGAAACTAACGCAAAAGCATCCGAAAGCTCTGCGGCTTCCTCTGCGAGCAAAGCGGCTACATCGGAGAGCAACGCGGCTGCATCTGCATCAAGCGCGGCTAGTTCAAAAGGGGCTGCTGCAACGTCAGCTTCAAATGCTGGCACCTCCGCAACCAACGCTAAAACATCTGAGACCAACGCTAAAAAGTCCGAATCAAACGCGAAAGCGTCTGAGAATGCAGCGGCAGCCTCTCAATCGGCAGCGGCAGCCTCGGAGACAAATGCCAGCACTTCGGAAACGAATGCAGGTGCGAGTGCCAGTGCGGCCAAAGCATCTGAAACCAATGCAGCGGGTTCTAAAACTGCGGCGGCCACTTCTGCTACAAACGCAAAATCGTCCGAGACGAACGCCGCCAGCTCCAAATCTGCCGCGGCCACATCTGCTACAAACGCAGCCTCTTCTGAGGCCAACGCCTCGACGTCAGAAGTTAACGCAAAGAAATCAGAGACAAATGCTAAAGCGTCTGAGAATGCCGCAGCGAGTTCAAACTCTAACGCAGGCAAATCAGCTGCAGCGGCTAAAACCTCTGAAAATAATGCAGCAGCAAGCGCCTCTGAAGCAAAGCAAGCTGCACAAAGTCTCAACACCGACAATCTGTGGCAAAAGACTGACCTGGTAAAACAGACCACTACTCAGGACGCTACCGCTGGCCATGTAATGACTGTAGGCGCGTTTGGTTTGGGTGGGCGTGCGCCAGCACCGTCTGGTGGCCCGACTAACCTTTCCGATCCGACATATCTAAACGCCGGTGCAAGCTGGTCGCTCTCAGGTACGTTTGACGACGCTCCAGTAGGCATCACTGCTATTACTGGCCAATTGCGTTGCGAGCGACGTTATTGGAATGCTGGCGCCGCCATCATCCAATGGCTGACTATTCAGGGCGGCACGGTATACCGTAGAGCCGGAACTCTGGCGGCGGATGACGTAACGCTGACCTGGTACGAAGGTGACGCCCATGGCTGGCGCAAAATGCTGGACACCAGCTCGCTTTCGCAGAGTGACGTGACAGGTGTTGGTATTGCAGGGCTGGGCGATCAGTACGGCGACAACATGGTAATCAACCCTCACTTCCTGCCGACCGGCACGATCAACAGTGGTGGCTCCGGTTGCAGCATTGAGTTTCTGCAGGTGAGTGACGCAGCTGCGCCCGCGAATAGCCCGGAAGCGTATATCGGTAAAATTGTGCGCACCAGCGCTACCGGTTCAGTGGTTCTATACACGATCCCGACGTATTCGAGTGTTGTGACACCAGGCGAAACTCTGGATGTGTCGTGCTGGATTCATTCAGCTAATGCAAGCGGAAACAACCTCATCAAGTTGGTTGTCACCCAGACAGATTCTACCGGTACAGTGGTTGAAAACACGCGCGTGGGTGTTTACGCCGATAAGACCGGTGGGTGGCAAAAGCTGGCTGGCTCTTTGACTCTCTCATCTACGACGGTGAGCGTGTCTGTACGCGTCTGGCTGGAGCCGAATGAGCCAAAGGGTACGATTGTATACTTTGCCAATCCGTCAATGCAGAAGCGCGCTGGCTTCGCTGCTGTGGGTGCAACGAGCGACAGCCCAACATTCACTGGTAAGCCGTTCTTCGATGGTGACACTGAGTTTGGCAAAGGCCGCACCGTGAAACTCGGTTATCGTTTGGGCATTCATCGTGAAGACGCATTCCCAGCGTACCAGGTTCTTTCCCGTGCAGATGTTGTCGATGGCGTAAACCCAGCTGCCGAAACCGTTGTTGGGCAAATTGTCGTTAAAACGGCGAGCAAAACTACCGACATCAATGGCGGTCGAAATCTCGGTTATCTCAGCGTTAGTGCGTTAACTGATGGGTCTGGAAAGGTCTTTCTAACCGCAGTGAACCCAACAAATAACGTTACCTCGCGTCTGGCTCTTGACGGAAGAGAAGGTTTGGCCACTCTTCTTGGCGACATGCTTGTCACCGGTGAATTGCGAACCAGTGGCCGAGTGGCGCCCGGTGATTTCTCAAATTTCGATGGTCGATATTTAGCTGTTTCCGCGAATGCGGTTAGTGCAACTAAACTCCAATCAGCGAGGAAGATTGCCGGGAAACCGTTTGATGGAACATCGGATATTGTTCTGGGGGCGGATGATGTCGGTGCGGTAGCAGCTGGTAACAGCGGTACAGTAAGTGGCGATACTAGCGTGGCCTGGAATGCCAAGTCAGGTGTTTATAACGCCACGAGACCTTCTGACTCAGTGGTGGTTGCTCAATTCTACACTGGCGTCGGTAGCGCTCGATCTTTCCAGTTGAAAGCCCATTATAAGAATGGTGGCTTGTTCTACAGATCCTCAAGGGATGCAGCAGGGTTCGAGGCTGGTTTTGAGCAAATTTATACAACTGGCTTTAAGCCAACAGCAGCTGATGTCGGCGCTCTATCAAGTTCTGGTGGTGTGGTTGATGGGCAGCTAACGGTGAACAGCAATGCCGAAGCGTTGATCCTCAAAAGAAAGACTGCTTCTCAGGCACTGTACATTCGAGGCCGCGGCGAAGACAACTCGCTTCGCTGGTATATTGGCAATGGTGGTGCAGATGATGTTTTTACCATTACCAACTACATGCAGAACACCTCTATGCAGCTTAATGCTTCAGAGCTGTACACGAGTAGAAATATTCGTGCTGCCGGCACTCTTACGTTAAATGGCAGTGGAGAATCCAACGCGGTTGTAGGCTCTGGAACCTCCGATGTCTTCCTGCAAAACTCCAAATCGGGCAAGTACCTCCAGCTCAAAGATACCGGCGTTTTAGCGTACTCGGATTACGCCATTTACCACCAGGGCAACAAGCCGACTCCGGCTGAACTTGGAGCTTACCCAGCATCAGGTGGTCAGTTAAGTGGACCGGTTGTTTCGACAGATGCCAATGGCTTCCGAATCAAGGTCGGAGCAATCAGTTCGTTCTTCCGTAATGATGGAGGTTCGTCTTACTTCTTGCTCACTGCGTCTGGCGATCAGGACGGCACCTGGAACAGTCTGCGTCCTATTTACTGGAACAACACCACCGGTAACGTAACGATGGGTCATGCTGTAGGTGTCAACGGTAAATTGACAGCCAATGGCGGATTGCAATCTGGGGACGACATCACTGTGCCAACCAGCAGTGGATCGTGGATCAGTATGCGAGACGGTAAAGCTCTTCAGGGTAGCGCTGCCGTGGCCACCAGCTCCGCCGCAGCAATTGTTCGTCAGGAACACGCCGATCGCCATTATGTTTTGGGAGGCTTAGGCAACTCTCAGTTTGGCATCTATATGATGAACAAATCACGTACCGCCAATGGTACCGATGCTGGCGCATACCTGACAAATGACGGAACATGGTATTGCTCAGGCAACGGAAACTTTAACGATGTCTATGTCCGTTCTGACCGTCGCAATAAGCGAAACATTAAGAAAATCGACAGCGCGCTCGACAAGCTGGAAAAAATTGATGGTGTGCTTTACGAGATTCAGAACATGGATGGGTATGTGCAGTCCGGTGGTCTCGTGGCACAGCAGGTGCAAGAAGTGCAGCCAGAGCTTGTTACCTCTGACATCGATCATGCCAGCCAAGAAGAGCGCCTGCGTCTTAATTACAACGGCGTCATCGGTATGTTGGTTGAAGCGGTGAAGGAGCTGCGCGCAGAGGTCAAAGAACTTAAGGAGGCTATGTAATGACAATTGCTTCTGGGTGGATTGGCTCAAGTGCAGTTGGGGAAACCGCTCAGCGTTGGATGTCGGCCGCAGGGCCGACAATTAATGTCGGCGTTCCCTTCTGGATGAGTGCTCTTGCTGGCAAAAGCAAAGGGCTAAAAATTGTTGTGGCCAGAACTCAGATTGGCGTCTTGCCGCCAGGCGTAAAAGGCCCACAACCGTTTCCTATTTTGGCTTTTGGATTCCTGAAAGGTAAGGGTGGTTCCGTCATTGGTGACTACAGTGGAAGAGAGGTTACAGGTTTATATTTTGACAATGCTTATGGCTACGTTAGGTTTATTTTGGCCGGGGCGATGTCTGGCTCTGTCAGTTTGGTTATCGCTGGAACAAGATACAGTTTTGCGTATAACTCAAATTATTCCGCCTATGTTGTTCAAAACACAAACCTTCAAAACCTGTTAATTAACAGTGTGGGTAAAACCATTGAAGTTACTTTTTAAAGGGGTTGTAGGTATTTAACTACATTTGAGTATCAAAAAATGGATAATGCACTCATTCAAATCGAATGAGTGCAATATCATGAAATATTTAAATTTATCCTTCCTTGCATTGGCTCTTGCCTCGCTCACGACAACTGGCTGCGCCGGGCTTCTAGATTCAAAAATTGAGAAAGTTGATTGTGTTGCGAAATACACCTCTGGAACCTGGCCGGGTGGTGAGCATTGGGTGAAGGTTGACGAGCGTCGTGTAAATCACGTTGGGCATCGTTACGTTCACGCAAAAAGTGATTTAGTCCTGCACTTCTATGGCCGCTGGCAGCGAGAAGATCTGTTCACTGACTACCAGTGCAAAAAGGCAGGTGAGGCATGATCAAACTAGGATCAAAGCTCCTTATCGCCGCTTTGGTTTTAAATGTCGTAGGGTGCGCGGATCTGCAAAAGTTCGAGAGGCACAAGGTAAGCTGCTACGGCAAGTATGGTTCGAACTTTACAGGCTTTACCCGTTATAAGTGGATCAAGATTGATGCTGTAAGCGTTAGTCAAAACGGCACTCGATTCGTTCACCCAGAGCCAGATCTCGATGTTAGTTTCGAGGCGAATTGGGTATCGGACAGAGTGTTTAAAGAAATCCAATGCGAACCCCTTCCTAAATAATATCCTAAAGCGCCTATTGGCGCTTTTTCTTTGGTTGCTAACTACTTACTTTCTTGTTGCGTTTTGCTACTATTTGCGCCTATCGAGATTTGACTTTTCATGGAGGAAAAAATGTCAAATGAGATGGGAGGCGTGACGCCAGAACAGGTGGAGCGCATTGCCCAAATTGTCGCCAGAGAGGTCATGGGGAACTTGCGAAAGGATCTCCGTGATGACATCGGCGCTGAAGTGAAAGCCCAGCTAGGAGCCTATTTTGGTGACATGACTGCCGCTCAGCACAGCATCCAGCATTCAAATCTGGAAAAGCTACTGACGCGTTTAGACAGCATCTCAAGCGGCTTCTTCGGCGGCATCATTTCTAAGATCACATCCATTCTAACCGCCGCTCTCATTTTGGGGCTGGCGGCGTATGGCGTTAAAAACGGTTTCGGCAACTAAGAGGTAAGCTAAGGATGGCTACTACAAGAGGTATCAGAAACAACAACCCAGGCAATCTTGACCGCGGCGCGCCGTGGCAAGGTCTGGTGGACAACCCCGCAGAACCGCGTTTCTGCACATTCAAGGACGCTACCTGGGGCATCCGTGCTCTGGCAGTAACGCTCATTACCTATCACGACAAGCGCAAAGCTCGGGATGGCTCGCCGATCGACACTGTTCGTGAAGTGATTGAGCGCTGGGCGCCGCCACATGAAAACGACACTGAGGCTTACATCAATGCGGTGGCCAAAGCAGTCGGCGTCTCTTCCGAGATGATTGTGGATCTCCACGACTACAGCACCTTGCGCCCACTGGTGGAAGCAATCATTCGCCATGAGAACGGCAAGGGTCCATTAAAGACGGCAAACAGCTGGTACTCAGTGGAAGCGATCGACGAGGGTCTGCGTCGTGCCGGTGTGGTGCGAGTGGTCAAAGCTGTAAAAGCAGTTCCTGTCACTAAGGAATCTGCTGGCGCGACGATTACTGCTGGTATCGGTGTCGCGCAGCTGGTGGACGTAGCACCGCAAATAACCCATGCGATGGATAAGGCTCAGGACAATATCTCCAGCGGCGACACCATTCGCATCGTGTTCGGTATTGCGACGGTAGCAATTGCTGTATTCATCGCCTGGTCTCAGGTTCGCAAACACCAGAAGGGGATCGCGTAATGCTTCTTGGCCTTTACATTAAGGCCAAGCAGTACCTGTTGACGGCTGCGGCCGTCATCATGGTGCTTGCTGGTGCCTATTACCTCGGTGGCCGGGCTGCTCGCCGGTCAATGGAAATTAAAGCAGAGCGTGAAGACAACAAGCGCCTGCAACACACACTGGATGTGAAAAATGACGTTATCAATGCCGTCCGACGCTCGGATGATGCTACCGTTGATGCTCAGCTTGCTGCTGATTGGATGCGTGATTAAGCCACCAGCCCAAGGGGTGCTGTTCTGCGATGCAGCAAACCCCATTTACGTTAGCCATAGTGACCAGCTAACGCAGGAAACAAAACGTGAGATCCTTTCCCACAACGTTCAAGGTGCGACGCTGTGCCATTGGTCTAAACATCGCAACAAGGGTTAATTCTGGATGTCTAAGTAGCTTCAAAAAAGCAACGACAACCCAGCAAACCCCCTTTGTTTGCTGGGTAACTGACAACCACTTGCTTGATCATTTTTGAGTAATGACGTAGATTGGTTAAACACACACCATGTGTGTCAAATATTTTCTTCGACTACGAAGCATCCTCGTAGCCTCTAAATCCCCAGGTTGGGGGTCGCCGAACACGCTGTATAGCACTCGGCTAAGGTGGAAACATGCGTAACTCTCTGAACATTAAAGAAGCGAAGCGCTCAATTCAAACCATTCGTGATTGTACGAGTGTCATCGCTACTCACATCTTCGGTAATTCGAAGCTGCAGGTGCGCACACTCAACAATGAATCGTTGGCACCTAAAGACCTCAAATTCATCGTAACCTTTGCTCACGATGTTGAGACTGCTCGTGCCACGGTAAAACCGCTGGCTGAAGCTCGTTTCCTCGACGGCGAAATTTGCTTTACGGTGAACCCAGCTAAGCAATTCCCTGAGATGGCTAATAAAATTTCCTCTTTCTCAGAGGCAATTGAAACTTCTATTCGTGAATTTTTGAGCAAGCATGATAGTATCTTTAGCACCAATTCTGCTAATGATACTGCTAAATGGCTCCTACACTAATAGCGTCATCGTTATTCGATAAGAGCATAGGCAAGTTTGCTCATGAGGGCGATACTTGCCTTCTTCGTTTCGGCTATCTCTTCACTGATGATGCGCTCTACAAGCTATCTCAGCTGGAATTAATCGATCCCGAAGACGAGATTCATACCTACATAACGATTGAATGTGTAGGCGCAGCTGACGACGATAAAGCCCGTATCACCAAAACCATCGCAAAAATGGTTAACGAAGACGCCTCTGATGAAGAGATCATCAAGCACCTTCTCGGCTCTGGCTACGTTGATGAATCCAAAAACGTTGATGCCGGCAGAATTGCACTCAGATCCTATTTCTTTACCGACGACGCTGGCCAAGAGGTGGAAGCCCCTCAAGTCGCAGGCGTTAAAGTTGAGCGACCTTTCCAGCAGCAAGGTCTCAGCAGCCGCGCATACATGTTCATACTCAATTGGTTTGATCACTTGGTTTGCGACGAAGAGCAAACAGTGCCAGGCGCCAAAATCTGGGCTGGTCGCCTGTATGACCAATGTGACGTGCGTATTTATAACGGCAAGGGTCAGGTCTTTGAAGATCGCTTGAGCGAACTCGGTGTTGGCGCCAAAGGCTTCCTTCCATGGAACAAAGGCATGTTGGTCGATCTTAGCGGATGGACGCCGAACGAAATTCAGCAGAAGGTTCAGAAATTCATCGTTCTGATTATCTCTCGCGACACTTCTCCACCAATCGGCTTCTGCCCTCCCCAATCCTGAATGAACCCGCTTCGGCGGGTTTTTTATTCTCAAAATTCAGATCATTGCCTACAAACTGGCCTTTACACCGTGGCCGCCCCGCATTAGGCTAATAGGCACATAAGAAAACAACTTGTTTTCACATAATTATTATTTCGCATAACAAGGAAACAACAATGGCTAAGATCATTGTGATTGGCGGCACCAAAGGTGGCCCCGGCAAATCCACGGTTGCGCAGCAGGTGGCCGGTGCGCTGGTTCTTAAAAAACAAAAGAAATGTCACCTGACCGACATCGATGGACAGATGACGACCGCAGGCTGGGCTGAAGAGCGCCGCGAAAACGAAGACCTGGCGCTTATTCCATTTGAGTTCGTAGATCATGACGTGGTTAAGCACATCAATGCGGTCAGCCAGCGCCACGACTTTGTGGTAATTGACGCCGGTGGCTTCGACTCCGAAATCCAGCGCCAGGCTATGCAGATGGCCGACATCATCCTTCTTCCGTTCCGCCCAAAGCGCCGGGACATTAAATCACTGCGTAATCTCGACCCGGTTCTGGATAACGTGCGTAATACCAATCACAAGGTTCGCATCATTGGGGTGATGAACCAATGTCCGTCCCTGCCAAACCAGGCTCAGCGCATCATTAACTCAAAAGGTGTTATCGAGTCATTTGGTATCGAGCCAGTGCCGGTTAACCTTTACACGCGTAATGTGTACGACGATGCTGAAGAATCTGGCCGCACTATCTTTGAAATGACCGGTGCTGAACGCGATCAGAAGGCAGAAGCAGAGATTATCGAGCTGGTTGACTACCTGCTTAGCCTGGAGGGTAACTAATGTCGAAGAGTATGGGTGATCTGGCAAAACGTAAAACGCCAGCAGATGCCCCAGCAGCAGAAGCGCAGCAGCAAGAAAACCAACCAGCAACACCAGCTGCACCCCTTCGTAACCCTGTGAAGCCCCAGGGGCGTCCTACGCGTGGCAAAAGTAAGATTCAGTCTCGAACTATGTCGATGGAAGATGAGTACATCGAGCTGATTGATATGCTGGCCGTCATTCCTCGCTTCGACAAGTTCACGCGTTCTGACGTGATCCGCGCGGCTATCTTCCAGTTATCGGAGAAAAGCCCCGCAGAAATCGAGGAAGCCATTAAGCTGAACATTGAAGCGGTGAATGCGAATGATGTTTCATTCCGCACCGAAGAAATAAAACGTAAGCTGATGGGCAAGAACTAAAAAAGGAGCCGAAAGGCTCCTTATTGTTATTGCTTATTGAATAACGAGTTGCTTCCATTGGGGAAGACTGGAGGGGCGATAGGTTTTTGTCGTTCCATCAAGTTAACAGGTTTGTACTCTGCCTGACCTAATGGCCAAAGGTTGGCAATGTTTGCCATGTACAAATTAACCTTTTCACTCTTATCGTTTACGATGCCTGTCAAGGCAGGGTTGTCATCGAACCCGTATTCAAAGTGCCATACATCATCTGCATATCCAGCTTGGCAAATTCGGAACCATTCTTTGAAAATTGGTGAGAGTACCGTATTCCCTAAAGCCTTGATACTACTGTCAAACACGACCATCAAGCTGCCTTTCCGCTCGCCCACATACTTCACTGCCGGCATAAGGTTGGCCATGTAAGCAACCTCAAGAACGTTAATCACTCTTTCGTCGTGGTCTTCATCCCAGAGTAGGGCGAAGGTATGAATTTGAGGCTTAGCATGATTTGCATAGAGGGGAGATTTCCATTGGACGGCACTTAGTATGGAATAGTGAGTTCCACGTCCTAAATTTCCAACTGGAGCTTGTTCGTCGTAGACGGTTTTGAAATAGGGGGAATAGCTAGGCATAGCCATATTTATGACCTCATATTTATGTGTTTCACCACAAGAGACAGACCTTTCGGGTCTGCCATGTTTCGTTTTTTAAGTTAACTGAAGTCGAACTGGGTTGGCAACAAATAAAGCCTGCTTCTCAATAAAATAATAAGACCAGTATATTAAAATATACGGAAGCAGGTTGCTTGTAACCACCACTACCCAGCCTTATCACCACCAGACTCCCTACATTCACTGCTTTAAAAAAGATTGGTAACTAGCTATCATCCAGCCACGGATAACTAACCAGCTACCTACTTATGAGCAATTTTTTTTACCAGTGCTTAGGCAACGACGACCAGTACGGATTCATGGAAGAGTGGGATTCGGCCGTCATGGATGAGTGGGTCGCAAAGAACATAGGGCTTTCTCGCTGCAAAGGCGAAGCTGACCTCTTCGAGACCAAGTGGTTTGATTACCGCGACATGCACCCACTCCAGGCTACAGCTGTCTTTACTGAAGAGTACAAGCGCCAGTATGCCAACATTATGCTCACGCACGGTCGCGAAGACTTCCAGAGCGCGCCTTTCAACACCGGTTTAAAACGAGTTCCGTTTCAGGATCAGTCAGCGGCCAACAAAACATCGCTTTGGAAAGCGCGCCAGTTTGCCGATCGCTACTGCGTCAATTACGGCTACTTCATTGGCACCGTTCTCTCGATCGCCGCATCACGTCTTTGGGACAAGTTGCCACGCCCTCAACATCTTTGGCAGCCAGAGCTGATTGAGATCTTCGAAGACAGATTAAAGAAACGCGCGTTAACCCGTCTGGATAGCTCTCTGTGGGGTTCTGGCTCTTCTGGGGTAATCGTGCAAGGGGGCAACGCTGAAATCCAGCGAGAATACTTTGAGTGGCTTCTCACGCAGATTGAAAATCGTGAGCCATCCCGTCGCGTTCTGATCATCTACTCCGCTGTTTGGTTGACGGAGCTTCTGCCCGAACACATAGCACTACAGCGCTTCCCTAACGAAACCATGGAAGCACGGTCACTGAATTGATTGCCTTCACCCACTTAGTAAACTTAGTAAACAAGTTGTTTAGAACGATGGAAAAGCACATGAACATGATTAAAGAGGTGGCGTCATGACCACCATTTGCCATACCGGACGCCCATTGTCAGAAGAGTTTGATGATGACTTCCAGAACCGATTAACAGCCTACTACTGCAAGGATCAGGAGTTCCTGATGCGCGCCGGTGATTTGGTTGATCCGAGCCAGTTTGAAAATGCGGCCAACGCAATTTTGGTTAACCTGGTTTCGTCCTACTTCCGCATGTACAAGAGCGCACCATCCAGCACGGCCATTCTCGACCAGCTGAAGCGCGCGAAGAAAGATAAGACAATCCGCGAAGAGCTGTTCCCTGATGTGGTCAGTGCCTTCAAGCGTGTGTTGGGTGAGAAATTGACAGACACCAAATACATGGTTGACCGAGTGGCCACGTTTGCCCGGAGCATAGCTTTCGATGATGCGCTGATCAAAGCGGCTGAGCTGAAAGAGAAGGGTGACTTCGAGCGCGCCATGGAAGTGATGGCAAAGGTGCAGCTGGTGGGCGCGAGTGACACCATAGGAATCTACAACTATTTGGGTGAGGCCGCTGAGCGTTTAAAACAGCGTGAGTATGAGGCGTCTGAAGATTACGTGCCAAACAGCATCACCACCGGCATTCCGCTGCTGGATCGACTGCTGTACCAGAAAGGGTGGGGTCGTCGTGAGATGGTGCTGTTCATGGGCTTCGCTAAGTCTGGTAAATCGACGGCGATGGGTGAGTTCTCAATTAACGCGACCCTAAAGGGCTTCAACGTCCTGTACGTCTCGCTGGAAGTTCACACGGCAATCTTGTCTGACCGTTTTGATGCGCGTCTGTCTCAAACCGAAATGACGAAGCTGATCGAGAAGCGCGACGACGTTCACAAGAAGCTGGCTGACCTGGGCGCCAGTACCGGCGTGGGTAACTTGTGGGTTGTTGAGAGACCGTCTGGCAGTCTGTCACCTGCAGACCTCGACCGCTTGCTTGAAGGCATGAAGTCGAACGGGATGATTCCTGACATGGTAGTGGTGGATTACGCCGACCTGATGAAGCCAACACGACGCAGCGGCGACGAACGAGCTGATGTGAAAAGCATTTATACGGATCTCCGTGCAGTGTTCGACAAGCATAACGCCGCTGGCATTACCGCGTCGCAGACCAACCGAGAGGGTGGGGCGTCTGAGGTGGCCACGATGATGCACGCCGCGGATAACATCGAAAAGGTGCGTATCGCTGACCTGGTTATCTCGATCAACAAAACGGAAGAAGAAGCGACGAAGGGCGAAGCGCGCCTGTACTTTGCAGGCTCTCGTAACCAGAAAGGCAACATCAGCATCCGAGTGAAGCAGAACCTGGAGCAGATGCGGTTTATTCAGGAAATTCTCGACGTTATCTAAAAATAAAGGCGTGGCAAAAATCGCCACGCCTCATTTCCAATTCGAGAAATCAAGTTTCTCACCCTGTTAAAAACAACAAGGGAAAAACACATGAGCGGCCATCATACCCCATCTTCCCTAATACACACAAAATTGCCTTCTAATAATGACCGGAGAGGATTGCTGGCATGAGCGACATTAAAGAGCTTTTGACCGAGCTGGACTTTGAGCAGTGGCTCGATACAGAGGGCATCATCTATCGCCGCGGTGGGGTCAGCGCGCGCGGTCGTGAAATAAACATCAAGGAGTGCCCGGTATGCGGCAGCTCCGGTTGGAAGGTGTATTTCAATCTGACCAACAACGTCGGTAAATGCTTTGCGGGTGATCACCCAGAAGAGATCCAATTCAACAAGCTGGTATTCCTGAAGCATTACAGCGGCAAGTCGCGCCGTGCATTTGAGGAATACGTGAACAACGCACTGCTGGAGCAGGGCTGGGCGCCGAAGCGTGAAGAGGTGAAGCTGGCCAGCACCGTCGAGCTGGAAGGGCCAGTCTCTTTGCCGCGTCATTATGAGCTTCCGATCGAGGGGCAGCTGCCCACTTATCTGGTAGAGCGAAACGTAACGCCTGAGTTGGCCAAATATTTCGACCTACGATACTGCGTAGAAGGCAAACATGCTTATGTGGATGTCTATAACGACCAGGTTCGTGGCCAAGATTTCGGGATGCGCATACTCATACCAATTTACGACCTCGATGGCGTGATGAAAACGTACCAAGGGCGTGATGTCACCGGCACTTCAGACCGCCGCTATCTCTTCCCCATGACGTTGCCGGCTTCAGGTAAGTTTCTCTATAACGGCCACAACGCAGTGGGTAAGCAAACTGTCGTGGTGAGCGAGGGTGCTTTTGACGTTATTGGTATTAAGCGAGCGCTGTTCGATGAGCCAACGCTGCGGGATTACGTTGAGCCAATCGGGACGTTTGGTATGCACTTGTCTGGTGTTACGACGCAGGACGAAGAGGATCAGCTGGGCGCCTTCCTGACGCTCAAAGCAAAGGGGCTAAAGAACGTCGTTATGATGTGGGACAGCGAGAAGCAGGCTATTCGAAACACAATGGCCGCCGCGCGTAAGCTGGTGGGGATCGGGCTTAACGTGAAGATCGCCTGTTTGGGCAAGGAGGGCATTGACCCGGGCGACGCATCTGTCGAGCAAATCATTAAAGCCTACTTCCGAGCCAAGCCGTACACGCGCCAGCTTGAACTGATGGCCAAGGTGAAAGGAATAGCGGCATTGGTCTGACCTAAGAAAATAAGTAGCTAACTACCAATCATTAATTATAATGACGCCCAAAGTCTATAAGAGAGATGAAGATGCACCCGAATATCACTCATGAAATCACAAAGCTGGTTAGAGACTCAAAGCTGCCGCTGAGCGAAGAAGAGTTCGACTCGGTTGTTGTCCAGGCTATCCAGGCTGGAGCTGACAGAATTGCGACCGCAGAGGCTGGCAAGCTACTGCTGGCCGACTACCCATATTTGACGGTCACCATGGTAGTTGGCGACGTTCGCCCCAGTGTAGGTAACGAAGCGCCTCGATGCGCGGCGATCGTCAGCTTTATCAGCCGAATGGGAGATTCACCTATCACCCATACAGCTGCTTATTACAACGGCTACATCGTCCAAACCCAGACGGTTCTTGAAGAGCTTCATCATGACGACCTATGGAAGTTTGTTGAGTTCATGGATGAAAAATGCGAAAGCGTTGAGTCGTCGTCGGCCATCAATGAACTCTGGGCAACAAGTGCGGTTGGTGAAGACAACACTGCAATTATGAGTGTCCCGGAAGGCATGGTTGACCTGGTTCTAGAAGGGCGGGGAACCGCCACCAAAGCAGCTAATGAGAAGAACTTCCCAGCGTTAATGAAATTGACCGGTGGCGACCGTCGCAAGCAGGACATTATCAACGCCTGCAGTTCAGCCTGCGATGGCGTGATGGGCGAGTACGAGCGCCGCCTGGTGAAGATGTCGAACGAAATGCCAATGATGATGCAGGAAGCCAAATCATACGCTCTGCACACCGCTGAAGAGCTTCTGAAGCCATTCCGTGACCGACAACACGCCGTCATGTCTGGCTGGGGAAGCTGGTAGCCTGACAAAAACGCTATAGCCCCGTATGGGGCTTTTTTATAATTGCGTTAATAAGTGATTAGCTATTTTGGTGATACAGAATGACAGTTTCAAAGACCGACTTTTCCAAGATCCCATCCATCTCGGGCAACAACATGTTCAGCCTGAAGTGCGAGGAAGTGCTGATCCGAAAGGAACCAACAAGAGCGAGTTACACGGTCTGCCAGCACACGATTCTGGCGTTCAAAGAGGGTCGGTTACCGCCTGGCTCATTTAGTGAATGTGTAACGGCTATCCGCGGCGGCAAATGCAAAGCGCTGAAGATGATGGTCGAGGAAGTTCGCGCCGGTGAATCACTCTATTTCGAAGATTACGGTGCGCTGATTGCAGAGGTGGCATCTCGAAACAAAGAGAGCAGCTTCGGTGGCCAGCGCAAAACCAAATCCGCGATGTCACTTCTGCCGTCGCGTAAATCAAAAGCAGAAGACACAACAAAAACGGGCGAGTTTGAGGCTATTACTGACCTCCACTCAGCCTTAGTGCAAGAGGAAAACACATGAAAGTTTCGGATCTCAAAGAAGGGGAGCGCGCTTATTTCATGGTCGATTTGGAGGGGCAAAGAGCGTGGGAAGAGTGTCGCGTTCTGGCTGTTTCAACATACGGCTTTGCGCTTGAGCACAAGGTGAACGGCCAGATTGTGCAGAAGTGGTACGACGCTATTGGAGCCGGTGCAGCGCTTCGATTCCGACGCCTAATCGAGTATTGGCATCAGTGGACGAACAAAGACCACGGTGGGCTTTACGAGCTGGTGATGTTCGCTAACCAAAAAGCCACCATGGAAGGTTTTGTTCCGACCGCAGTATTCAAATCTACATCGACCGGCGACATCTATTCGCTGCCGATCGAACAGTTCCACGCTGAATTTACACAACACGGGCAAGTACAAGGAGTGCCGTTTTAATGGAAAAGCTGATAACCCTTCGAACCAAGCTGGATGACATCAAAGCGATGGGAACCAATGCCAAGAAAGAGGCTTTGGCCAAGCTGGACGATTTCGAGCAAAACGCCGTGTCGCTGATGCTCAATCCATTTATCCGATTCGGTATCAAGAAGTACAACGTTGCCCCGGCACAGCTGGCGTCCACACCAAGTGACCAGAAGGTATTGGAAGTGTTGGATCAGCTGGCAACACGACAGCTGACAGGTGGAGCTGCTGTAACCGCAGTTGAGTCAATCGTTGGCTCTATGTGTGAGGCTGGGCAGGACGTGTTTCGTCGCTTCCTGCTGAAAGATCCGAAAGCTGGTGTCGGCATCAGCCTATGCAACAAAATCTTCGCAACCCCGATTCCAGTGTTTGAAGTGCAGTTGGCCACAGCCTACAAGGAAAAGGGTGACAAGTTCCCGTTCAAGCCGAACAAACACGCTAAATGGCCGATGATTGGAAGCATCAAGCTCGATGGGATGCGCGTGATCTGCGAGGTAATTGTGGGCGAGGAAGAGGTTAACTTCCTGTCGCGCACTGGCAATCCAGTAACGTCACTCGATCACCTTAAACCGGCAATGCTGGAGCTGGCTCGCACTACCGGTCATCAGCACATCTTCTTTGATGGTGAGGCAACGGTCGGCTCATTCAACGGTACTGTTTCAGCGATCCGCAAAAAGAATGTGAAAGCTGTAGGCGCTCAGTTCCACATCTTCGACTTCTTCTTGCCAGAGTGGAAGGCGTTGGCCAAGTCCAAAGAGTACAAAGCCAATGGCATGAAGCTGAAGGAGCGTAAGGCTGCGCTGGTGGGTTGGTTCCGCAATGAGAGAAGCGAAGAGTCAGCTGGTGATTTGGTGCTGGTTCCCTTTGAAATCTACCATAGCCACGAAGAGTACATAGCTCGATTCATGCAGCGTTTAGACGAGAATGAAGAAGGGGAAATGGCTTACGACCCCAACTCGGTGTACGAATTTAAGCGCTCTCGTGCCTGGTGGAAAATGAAGGACGAGAACGAAGCAGATGGCGAAATCATTGGCTTCCTGCCTGGCGACCCGGATGCCGGCTTCGCACATACTCTGGGTAAAATCGTTGTTCGTCTGGAGGATGGCACCGAGGTTCGTGCGTCAGGCTTCAAGCATCGCTATCTCGATGAGATCTGGCTGAATCAGGATAAATACATGGGGCGTATCGTGAAGGTTAACTTCCACGAGTACACGCCAGATGGAAGTTTACGCCATCCGCGTCTTAAGTGGCCAAGCTGCCTGCGTGACACCGAAGATCGCATTGGAGACAAAGAGTGATGCACAACGTGATTCCATACATCCTGTTAGGTTTGATCGGCGGGGTGCTCGGTTCGGCATATTTCATCGTAGATATGCTCAAGCAGGAGCTGAAGACCGGCACTGTTGCCATGGGGCGCCGGGTGTACAAGGTTGTTGAAGTTAAGGAATTTAAACGCAATGGGTGACATAACTATTTCTGACGGGCTGTTGATGGCTTACTTTCTACTGAGCGGCTTTTACGCTGCGTTCATGGTGGGCGGAAAAACCACCAAACTGATTATTTTGTGGCTGTTCTGCCGCACTGCAAAGTTAGAAGACATAGCCTGGAAGCTGTTTACCATCATAGAAATGAGGTATGGCGAATTGAAGGGGCAGCAAAGCTACACGATTCAGGGGAAAGAATACTCTGTACGGATCATGAGGAAAACGCCTCAGCCAGCAGCTGCGTCACCAGAACCGAAAACATAAGCATCACCGTCAATAATCACTTAAGCGCCTCTCGTGGGCGCTTTATCATTTCTGCATTGCCCATCAAAGAGTAACCACAATGGATTTCAAACGCTTTCTGTCTCTCAAGAAGCCCTGCGCAAACTGCCCGTTCCTGAAAGAGAATGGCATTGCGATCGGGGAAGAGCGTCTTGCGGAAATTAAACAGTCTTTGCTGGACGACGACATGACCCCGTTCCAGTGCCACAAGACAACGCATCCCACTGGTGGCCACCACGATACTGAGGGCGTATATCACCCTTCTGGGAAAGAGAAGCATTGTGCTGGTGCTATGGGTTTCCTCTACGCAAAAGGGCGCATGAATGTGCCAATGCGTATTGGCTTAATGACTGGAGTTCTGTCTCTTTCAGAACTGGAAGAAATAACCCCTTTGCTTAGGTAGGTGATCCGAAACTGATCAAACGAACCGTCAAAGTGAAAAAATCTGTAAGATAGGTATTTACCTACCTACTTATATCAATTATAGTCGCTCTCGTTTTCGGCGCTGAGCGATTATTTTTACTTTTAAAAATAAATGCAAACGACACTCAGTACCTGGCAGTAGCGTAAAAGCCAAACACCAGCAGGGTCAGTCTCCAGCCCTGTTATCGAAATGGAGCAGACTGAGCGAGTCTGATTACGGAACGCAGGGACGGTGGCCACGGCCACCCGACCGATGGGGTAACGAGATGGGTGGGGGTAATTCCGACATGAACACCCGGGTTTTAAAGGCACTTCCGCCCATCTCGTTACGTCATTCCATATTACTTATGTCATTTATTCTTGGGTTGAATAATCGTAGACGTAGCCCGGCTGGCATGGTTAGCCAGCACAAATTCAGGGATCGATATGCAAGACGTTGATGAGCTTAAGCAAGCGGCCGCAACTCTCCTTACCAAAGCTATCCAGCAGTACCGTGGTGATTACGGCTCCATGAATACTGTAGAGGCGTTACGGCAAGGGAGTTCGACAATGACCGTTGGCCATGACGGAACTATATCGGTCCATAAAGATGGTGTGCTGAGAGTGCGAATGGGTAGCCTTGTTGGCGATCACAAATGATTCCATACATCTCAGGTAATAGATCCACACCACGCACCTAACCTTGGTGCTCGTGACAAGATTTTTAGCTTTGCAGTATCAATGCCCCTCGATGGGCTACATATAAAATACAAAGGAAAAACACATGTCAGAAGTCAAAAAGGTTATCACCGCGTCCGACCGTTCAGCCAAAGGCGTTGTTAAAGCTGTTGCCGATCTGAGCAAGGTTGCAAGCGAACTGACAACCCTGGCGCAGTCCAACGTCACCCTGGCTGAAGAAATTGAGTTCAAACAGTCCCAGCTGGCCGACCTGGATAATCAGATCAATACCAAAGAGCGTGAAGGTGCTGCCCAGCTGCGTCTGCGTGTTATCGAAAACGAAGACCGCGTACTGGCTGACCTGATGAAAGCTCGTGGCCTGGCCACCATCACTGTTGTTGATCTGAACCAGCTGAACACCCGTGCAGTGAACGCTGAAGCAGGCAATGAGCAGGCAATTGAAGAAGCGCGTACCTCTGCATTCCGTCAGGCTGATGCTAATGCCAAAGCGCAGATTGCTCAGCTGCAGGGCGATCACCGTGTCGAAATGGCTGAGCTGAACGCAAACAGCAAAGCGAAAGACAACCGCATCGAGTTCCTCGAAGCGCAGGTGATTCAGCTGCAGGGCGAAGTGAAAGCTGAACGTGACACTCGTCTGGAAATCGCTAAAGCGGAATCTAACCGCCAGGGCATTACCGTAAACACCGGTAAGAACTAATTTGCGTGTCTGTTCCCCTCCGGGGGAACAGCACATCGTAGAGCGGGTTGGGTTTATTTATTCATTTAAAGACTCCGCTAACAGTTCAGCCCGCTCTACGCTGTGTACGCAGCAGATTATGTCTGCAATCGGTAGCTGACATCGTCGAACTCCAAACCTTACTTATAGCGCAAATACCAAAGGGGCTTCGGCCCCTTTTTTTGTTGAGGCAAATATGGCAAGAATGAACGATTGGGATGCTTTTGAAAGGTATAAAGCACAATTACGGGGCTATGAAGACCACGCCAATGATCGCTTCAGTACAAGGATGCCGGCCAGCTTAACGGAGGCGTTTGAAAGGTCGATGATGAACAGCGATACCTCTTTCACTTACCAGCATATCCAATACAAGAACACCATGCCTGGCCGTTTCATTCAGGTGATCGGGGATAGCAGAGTAATTCGGCCACTGAGCTGTATGCAGTTGCGCACTAACTTTCTCAGCAGCCGCGAACGCTTTAACATTGCCCACATGCCAATGGTGCCTTCGACATTCGAAGATGACCCATCAGACCCGATCGTCAGCAGAGCTTTTAAAACCGTCACATTGTCATCCTTCGTCGCAATTTCAATGTCAACGCTGGATAGCAGGGCGCGTCATTTCACGCTCTACTTTGCTGACAAATTCATAGACGGAGCCGCCAGCTTCAGCCCGATTTTCTTTGAGTCTAACGGCGCGCGAGTACCGGACAACGCACCCGCAGAAGAATACCTAACCTGGCCTCGTCGGACAGCTAAAAGCGAGTTTCTGGCAAGATTTACTAGCTAACAGTAATAGGTAGTGACCTACCAAATATTATTAGCTATTCTTGTCGCGAATTTATTAGGCAATGGATGCCTACACTCACGAAGGGAATCAAAAATGTCAGAAGTTAAACTGCCTGAGTACCAGAGCATAAAAGTGGTTGGTGCCGCGAAAATCGCATCGATCACCGGCACTGCAATCGGCCTGAGTCTCCACAAAAGCATCGTTGAGATTGAAGTTGGCCGCGCCTGGGTTGCTCGCCACCAACCAGAAGTCGGTGGTTACTTTGTTCGCTATGAAGACGGCTATGAGTCTTATTCACCGGCAGAAGCATTTGAGAAGGGTTATCTGGCGCTCGCAGACGCAGGTTTCGCCGCTTCATTTGGTGTCTCGTTTGGCATCGCCATCGAGCTGCTTAAAGAGGGTGATCGTGTGGCTCGCAAAGGCTGGAACGGTAAAGGGATGTGGCTTGAGCTGCAACGCCCGGACGCTGACAGCGATATGACGCTCCCATACATCTACATGCGTACTGCAGACGGGCAGAACGTGCCTTGGCTGGCCAGCCAAACCGATATGCTCAGTGAAGATTGGGTGATCGTGAAATGACAGATGCGGAACTGGAACAGCAGATAATTGAAAAAGGGCTAACCGCCCCGCGGGTTACTCTGGAGCACATCGAAAGCCTGATTGCTGAAGAGCATTTCTTCTCAGCTTACG
Source organism: Enterobacter sp. CP102 (assembly GCF_025152625.1). Classification (NCBI taxonomy): domain Bacteria; kingdom Pseudomonadati; phylum Pseudomonadota; class Gammaproteobacteria; order Enterobacterales; family Enterobacteriaceae; genus Enterobacter; species Enterobacter sp. CP102. The sequence goes on from NZ_CP104015.1 coordinate 80,046, forward strand.
ACGGCATCCGAGCCGCAAACCAGGGCGTTGATGCAGCTTGGTGGGCGAACACGGCCGCCGACCGTCACACATTTTGCTATCTGCTACTGACCAATGGTTACACTGTCACGGGTGAAAATGCGTGTGTGAGCAAAGAAAACTTCGATCCCGAGCTGAGCCGCCAGCTGGCGCGCCGCAACGCTATCGCAAAAATCTGGCCTCTTGAGGGCTACCTTTTAAAACAAACATTGAGTGATGAACAGAATGGTAAAAGTGAAAATATATGGCAAAGAACAGTGCGCCTACTGCAAAAACGCAAAGGAGCTGGCCGCACAACTGCAGAGCCAAGGCAAGCTGACGTTTGAGTACATCGACATCCAGGCTGCTGGGATCGGTGCCGCCGAGCTAAGTGAACTTGTTGGCCAGCCGGTAAAGCAAGTGCCCCAGATCTTCGTTGATGACAAGCCGGTGGGCGGCTACACTCAGTTTTCAGCGATTAAGTTCTAAGACAAGGCTCCGTTCGGAGCCTTTTCATTTGGCTTGGCCACCTTTCCCATTACGTTAAAAATTACGTAATTCCAGCAATACTGAGTAGACACAATGCGCCATAGAGATACTTTCGACGGTTGGCCTGATGAGCAGGTTATCGCTTTCATGATCGAAAACCACTACACCAACATCCGCAAATTGCCTGATGGCGAATGGTGTGGGTTGTTCCGCCTGGCATTTACATGGTCGGTTTGTATGGGTGTTACCCCACTCACCTCTTTCCGCTATCGCTGGTGCTTTGCCGATCGCGAGGAAGCGCTCTATCTCATTGAGACGGCAGAAGAATGCGACGGTGTTCCGGTTCGAAAAAAGTCACTTAAAGGTCATCGCTATCCGTTTGGCCAGGCTCTCTACAAAGAGTTGGATGAGTACGGTTACGAAAAATGGTAATATTATGGAACATAACCTAATAGGATACTTACAATGCTTAATGGAATATTCGTACCTTATCAAGGGATGTTTTTTCAAATACCTAGCAATGTAAAAGTTATTGTTCAAGATAAGCAAAAAAATACTCTATATGAGCAAGGGCTTGGCGATTATCTAATTAAGCCTAACGTAAATATCGCAATGGCGAGTCATGGCGCAAGTTTACTTGACGTGCTCACGAACGAGCAATATTTAACTACTGCAAATGATGGTTCTCCAGGTTTGAAATTTATATTTACTGGAGACGCTCATGCTGATGCCACAAGGCTTATGGGGTCGATAGCTGAAGCGCTTATAGTTCAAGAGTGTAACAACTCACAAGAAGTTAACCGTGAATTGGCTAAGCACGCTAGGGGAGGTTCTCGGATCTCTGATAAGGCCGATGACTACATTGCAATCGCAACAGGATCGCAGATCACTAAGCTAAATTACAATCATTTCTACAACCCAAGCGATACCCAAAGGGATATTATCTGGATTGATAAAAATAATACTGAATATCAGCTTTCCTCTATTTCCCCAGGTATCCCTAGTAGCTCGGCCAAACCAGCGGGCTTACAAGTAAAAACAAGTCATAATTATAAGTACGTGACAGGCTCTATAAAGCAATACCACTATCCAGTGATTTATTTTGATTTGAAAAATGATTGGCACTTGGCCTTTCATGAAATTCAAATGATGAATAAAAACAATAATAGTGTGACAGCAACTCTCGTCCCTCCTGATGAGGTATTAATTTATCTCAAGAGCAGATTGATCAATTATTTTAATATCATCGTCGCCCTATTCAACAATGAATGCACTTTGACCGACATTATCGAGCGGTCTAAGATCGATGGCGATAGTATCCTTGCTGGTGTTGGTGATACAGCAGCCCCTGACAGTGGATCGAAAATAATATGTGAACTAAGCAGGACAACTGATGCGCCTACCTTTGCGCCAACACCATATCCAACACCTGCCTTTGCACCGACACCCGCTCCATCACCTACCTTTACTGGCAATAACAGAAAGGATTGGTTTGATGACGGTTGGTGGGCAGATGATGACCAATTCTACAATTGATATGTAAGGTAGAGTTGTTGGCCAAAAGAAACCTCAGATTTCGCGTAGCGCACTTTAATGATTCCATACTTATATAGTATGGAATCATTCTAAAAACCGAGCTATGCTGACCTCAAAAAGAGGTTTACGCATATGCGCAGTGATTTTGATTTGGCCAAAGCAGCCGAAAACTGTTCCGCAGAGACGATCGCGTTTTTGCAGACCGTCATCGAGTCGCCGCTCGACCAGCTGGAAGATTTCAGTGACTCTGACCCGGTATTTAGGAAAGCATTTATGCTTTTCACTCGGCTATCTTTGTTAGTGACTCGCCGCCGTCCAGAGCTTGGCGTCCACTGTATTTTGATACACGTTCTGCCTAAAATTGGCGATCTCCCTCTGTCAAAAATCACCAAAGTGGTGGTTAACCGGCTGACTAACCCGCTGATCATGGAAGGTAAAATTGTTCAAGGTAAACGTGTCTTCTCCATAATGAAGCAGTTCCTCGCCTGGTGTGTGTTCCAGGGTTATCTGGAGAACTCACCAGTTGGCGACATTCCGCTGAACAAAGTTGGTGGCTCGAACCCTAAGCCCAGGGAACGCACACTGACAGACGCTGAGATCTGGGTGTTCTGGCATGTGTGGGATTACTTCGAAGTCTGCGAGGTGACGCGCTGGGCAGCCAGATTAACGCTCGCTGCTGCTCGACGTCCTGATGAGATCCTACGAGCCAAATCCGCAGAGTTTGACCTCACCAACAACATCTGGAACCAGGGTCGCCGCAACAAGTCGAACCGGGATCACCGGTTGCCCATCAGCCCCATTATGAAACTCTGCATCGAGCGGCTGCTCGCCGCGGGTGAGAGTAGCGAATGGCTATGCCCATCAAACAAGAAAGCTGGACGGCCGATGTCAAAGGTGGCCATAAGCCAATCTCTACGCCGAATCCTCGAAACTCCAGAAATGCTGGCGCTTGAGCCGTTCACTCCCCGTGACCTCCGCAGGACTGCAAGGAGCTGTTTGGCAAGTTTAGATGTGCCGAGTGATGTATCAAGAAAGGTTTTAAATCAAAGCCTTGAAGGTATAGACCGAGTGTACGACAGGCACGACTATATAGATCAGATGCAAGAAGCACTGTACAAATACTCAGTATTTTTGTTTAATATAGTCGAAAGCGAGGGAGTGGAGGACTTGAGCCACAAATACAAAGGCGACCGTCTAGATCTATCAAACAGTCGCCTTGGGCTGGGAATCGTTAACTTTGGATTGCAGCAAGTATATCCTTGAGCTTTTCATCTGATAGAGTGCCGGATGATTTTGTTTTGTCTCTTAAGGCATTGATTATCTGGCGCTCTTCGTCACTCAGGCTAGGGAGATTGTTCTTTATGAATTGGTGGATGACCGGGTATCGTTCTTCCAGAACCAGCATCATAAAGCGGGTCTCGTCTGTTCCAAGAGCTTCAGCGAGAAGAGAGACTTTTTCCAATGGCATCGGCAGTCGGCCGGTTTTGATATTGGAAAGGTTGTTTGCGTTTTCGTAGCCAATCTCAGATGCGATCTGAGTCTGCGACTTTGGCGAGGTCAAAATCAGCCCCTCAATAAACGCCGAAATTCGGTTACCTTTTTTAGCGACCATAATAGTTTTTATCCTGCTTACTTATGCGAAATAATTATTAATAGCGAGGTGTCATTTGCACCATTGCCCTGAGTGTATTACCGGCTAGAAAGTAAGTAAAGGGTTATCCCTGCATTACGATAAGTAACTCACTAACTATTCAGAATATGCCCATTTTTCAAAGGGAAATGAGAATTATTTTTGATATAAAACCTTTGATTTTTGTTACATACCGTATAAGATGCCGCCTCAATAAATAAGAACTGTCTCAAAGGTTGTTTATGGATGATCTAATCGCCTCCTTGAAGGCACTTGGCGTGGGTATGATTGTCGCCGTTCCTTACCATTTAATTTCGGACATTATCCTTCGTTGCAACGGTATTGACGTTGACTGCGGGGATGACGCTGTCGCATGTTTTCACATCAACATTGAGCACATGAAGTACACTCTTGCCTGCACTGGCGAAACCAACCTGGTCACACGCTTTCTTTAATTCTCTTTAGCCTTTCTTAAAATCCAAACCTTGTTACTAGCCTGCGCGTCAATGGTCTCATTCATTGCGCGCAATGCTATTATCACCACTCAGAAAACAAATTGTTTTCAAACACAAGAAATGGAAAAGCACATGAAAAACAATCAGAAAATAAGAAAAGAGGTTCAGACATTTCGCGAAAGTGTTCGCAAAGTTGTTGTCATGCTCTCCGGGAAGGATATTCCTGTGGCGGAACGTGGCAGCCGTGCATACGTCGAATATAACAAGGATGGTACACCTTGCATGGTGAACCTTCCATCGCTACCAGATGATGCGACTGATGGCCTCATGAACGCGATCCGTGGCTTCCTTGACCATGAAGTCGCCCACCTCCTTTTCACCGACTCAAAGCTGGCATTTAAGCTGCTCGAAAAGAAAGACAGCCCAGCCTTTCATCTCTGGAATGCTGTTGAAGACACCTTCATTGAGCGACGCATGGGTGAGGTTTTTTCTGGTTCTAAACGTAACCTTGTCAACACGCAACGTCATGTAATTGAGAAACTTTTCGTTCCGAAGGTGGATGACGCACTTAAGGCTTTGTCACGCAACCCGCGAGATCTCTTTCTCAAGTTCCTGTTAATGCCAGCTTTACGTGCCTGGGCAGGACAAACGCCTTTCGTGGAGTTCATGGAGCCGTATTGGGGCTATGTTCGCGATCCTGTATCAAAACTAACTAAAGCTGGTGTACCGGCTGCTGTGCCAATGTTGATGAGCACCGAAGACTGCATCAAGCTGGCAGGCCGCATTTCATTGGCTTTGAAGGAAGAAATGGAGAAGCCAGAAGGTAAATCTGGGTCTGGAGATTCTGAAGAAAATGATAAGGAAAATGATTCGCCTGATGAAGTAGGTAGTAAACAACCTACAAAATCAAATGATGAATCTGTTAGTGATAAGCCTGGTAGTGACGAAGAACAGCAGGAAGAAGAAGAGCCTGCTCCTGTAAATAATAGTAATGAGGATAATATAAAAGATAAGGAAGAAGGCTCTGAACCAGATCCTGACTCCAGCAACGCTAATGACTCCCAGACTGAAGATGATGACGCACACAATGATGACGCCCCAGCTAAAGCTGGTGACGGTGATGATAGGCCAGAAGGTGAAGAGGAATCTGAGCACTCTGAGGGTTTTGGTGGTTTTGATGACGATTCTGACGACAATGATCCAGATAATGAGCAGCCTGAAAGTGGTTCGGGCGGTGAAGATGATACTGATTCAGTAGCCAACCCAGATGACCAACAAGGCACACCAGGTGATTTAGCTAGTGATGGTCATCAAGAATCCACCCAGGGCGATTTAAACGAAGAAGATGGCGGTACTGGTGACATTCCACTGGACGCAGCATTTAAGGCGCTGGAAGGCACTGACGTGGCTCCAGAGCAGGGCATGGAGGAAGCGCTCAACGAGGTAATGGCCAACGAGTTGAAAGGTGTGCCAATAGGCTCATATCGCCCATATCAACGGTCATACGACTTTATTGGGCCGATTGATGATGTAGAGAACCATCTCCGCAAAACTCATAAAGCCTTTGGCCGCATCCATCTTAACCGTGGTTTGAAGAGCTGGCGTATCGATGACGAAGGCACCAGATTGTTTACCTCGAATGTCGAGCGCCGCCTCGCTGATGGGTCGGCCTCAACACTGGCCAAAGACCTTGAACGTGCCATTGCGAGTCGTAACAAAGTCCAGTTCGTGCCTGGTCAGCGTCGTGGAAAGGTGCATAGCGCCAACTTGTACCGGCTGTCTATGAACGATGACCGCGTATTCCGTCGCAAGGAAGACCATAAGGCAGTGAACGCTTGTGTGCAGCAGGTAATCGACTTATCTGGATCGATGCAGGATTCGAAAATTTGTCTCGCTCTGGCTTGCGCCTACACAATTTCTGACGCACTTGATCGCATCAATGTGCCGAACATAATTACCGGTTTTACTACTGCAGGCTGTGACATCGATGCAGCGAGGAAAATGGGTCGCGAATACAACCGCTATGAATCGTTGATGCTCCCCACAATCAAGGGCTGGCACGAACGAGCAAACACGCCCACTACACGCAAACGCTTAGGTTGCTTGTCGGAGAGATTCCCCCTTGAAGACAACATTGATGGTGAGTCAATTATGGCTTTGGCTCAGCACTTTGCTGGCCGCACTGAGGATAAGAAAATCATGCTTGTCATGAGTGACGGCGCGCCAGCTGGGATCGGCCATGACTTCAGCGACCATCTGAAAGCTGTGGCGGAGTCAATCGAAGGCAGCGGCCTTATCGAGCTAATGGGTATCGGCATTCTTACGGATGCTCCCAGCCGGTTCTACAAGAACCACGTCGAGGTTAAAAAAGTGGAAGACCTGGGCGCCACTGTCGTGAGGAAATTGTCACAATTGATACTTGGCTAAGTCATGCCGATAAAGATAAGTAGGCAGCTACTTATCTTTTTATCTTAAAATTATTACTATAAGCACCAGATAAACAAAAACGAGAAAGGAAAAGCACATGAGCGCCGTCCAAGTCCAAGACACCCCAGCGAAGGAAACCATCACCTGCCATTGGTGTTCTTGCGAGTTCCACCACCTTAAATCGCATCTTCAGAGCAAATGCACCGGCATTCCTGATGAGCATAAGAATAGCGCGGTAGAAGACATCATCGCGGCGTACACCACTCAGTTCCCCGATGCCCCAACGATTTCGCCCCTGGCCATCAAGACAATTCAGGCTCGCAAGCAGGAAATACAAGCAGCTGAGACCAAAGCGCCGACCGTTAAGGTTGGGTACATCGGCACTGAGGAATACAAGATCGAGATGGTGGCCGCGCACGAGCTGCTTGGCGTGGATCTGAAAAACCTCTCCACTGCGCTGAACCAGCCGCTCAAGGTATCGGTGAACGTAAACACGCCATTCCCAGAGTTCGTTCCGGTGGCCAAAGACAACTACGTGTACGGTGACTTTGAGCTTATCAAAGATGTTCTGATGATGATGGAGCTGGGCATTCCAGGCTATCTGTGGGGTCACGCAGGCACTGGCAAAACATCTCTCCCAACCCAGCTTTGCGCTCTGATGAATCGACCGGTAATCCGCTCTCAGCACACCGCTTCAACGGAAGAAGCACATATCTCCGGGCAGATTCTGGCACGAGACGGTTCAACTTATTTCGAGCCAGGCTTATTGGCGCTGGCGATGCGTCACGGCTGGGTATATCTGGCAGATGAATACGACTTCGCATTCCCTCAGATTTTGGGCATCTACCAGCCAGTGCTCGAAGGTGAAGGGCTTGTCATCAAAGAAGCAACCCCAGAGTGGCGCCGCGTAGCACCACACAAACGCTTTGCATTCATCGCCACCGGCAACACCAACGGATCTGGAGACGAAACAGGACTGTACCAGGGCACAAACCTGCAGAACGCCGCCAACTTCTCACGTTTTGGAATTGTCTCGAAAGTTCATTACATGAGCCAGCGCGCCGAAACCAACATGCTGGTTAAAGCAGGCGCTACAGATGATTTCGCTCAGAAGCTGGTGCGCTTCGCAACCCTCATCCGTGAAGGCTACGAAACCAGCGTGATCTCGCAACCAATTGGGCCGCGCGAGCTGCTGCTTTCTCTCCAGGTTGGGATTCGCCGCGGTGACATCCCGGCTGGTCTGCAACGCGCATTCATCAACAAACTCCCTTCTGCGTCTGCCCAGGCAGCGCGTGAGATTGCGGATCGCATTTTCGTATGAGCAAAGGCTGCTTTGGTTCACTGATAGCAGCCTCTGAAACTAATCCCGTTTGCATGGCATGTTCCAGCAAGCGGGATTGCTTCGTTAAGGCTCAAGAGACCGCTATCAAGATTTACGGAAAGTTCGCTGGCTTCCCAAACGACAAAATAAAAAAGACAAGTAAGGCAAAAGCACATGAAAGCATTAATGGTACGAACTGACTTCTCCCTCGGTGAGTCTTCTTTGAAGGCAGAGCGCGCCGTAGAGAAAGCCCGCGAAATGGGTTACTCGTCGGTTATCTCTGCTGACAGCATGAATCTAGCGTCCGTAATCCCCCTGCAGATGGCAGCTGGTGACGATGTTTCGGTCATTTGTGGTGTGAAGCTTAACCTGGTTGATGATCCTACATACGAGCACCGCGCTCGACTCGCTAAGGAGTCAAAGGGATGTATGGAATCATTAACGCGCGCGCGTAATTACAGCTTCACGGCGCTTATCAAGAACGAGCAAGGCTATGTCGATCTCTGCGAACTGATGACGCTGGCAAACACACGCGAGCAGTTTTATCACGTTCCCCGCCTTGAGCTGGCGCAGCTGCTGGCTACGTTCGCCAAAGGCAACATCATCCTGCTGACCTCGGACATGGGAAGTGTATTCCAGCGCCCGGACTTTGCGAAGATTATCGCCCAGCTGGTTCACGCTGGCGGCCGTGAGAACTTTTACTGCGCCGTTTATCCGATTGCGACCCCACTCTATGACCAGTTGAACAGCAAAGCGTTGAAGGTGGCCAGTGCTCTTAAGATCGAGCCGGTAGCGTTCTACCCTGCTTACTATGAGGCGCCCACTGACGCTGACATTAAAGACATCGCGCATATGGTGCTGAACAACATCAAAATCGACCAGCTGCACCGTATGCGAATCCCCTATCAGCGTGACAATGGCGTTAACGATCGCCGCCACTTACTCCAGCTGTTGAAGGAGTTCGCGGTACGCATGGGTGTCAACGTCACGCCAGCTATGGTCTCAACAACTCAGGACGCGATCATCGAAGCGTGTACGTGGCGCTGGCACCCGCTGGAACCCGCTTTACCAACCATGGCAGAAGATGAGCCAGCCACATTGCGTAAACTCGCTGTAGAGGGTCTGAGGAAGCGTCTTAGCACCAAAGAGTTCGGATATGCCCCACCAGCCACAATGCACCGTGATTATGTTGAGCGCCTGAAGTACGAACTTGATGTTTTAACCCGCCTTGGCTTCTGCGGCTACTTCCTCATGGTTCACGACCTGATGAATTACGCTCGCAGTGCCGGGATTCCTGTCGGGCCTGGCCGTGGTTCATCCGCTGGCTCTCTTGTCGCCTGGTGCGTGGGGATCACAAACGTAGACCCAATTCGCCATGGATTACTGTTCGAACGTTTCATTAACCCTGAACGTCTCGACTTGCCCGATGCTGATCTGGACTTTAGCCAGGCACGTCGCCACGAAGTCATTGAGTACCTGGGTGAGCGTTACGGGGAAGATTACGTAGCTGGCATTCCCAACTTCACATACCTCGGTGCTGCTTCAGCACTGCGCGACACCGCACGTATCTTTGGCGTGGATTCAGCTGATATGGCGGTATCGAAAGACCTGCGCTTTGTCGATGACGATTCACTGTCACTCGAAGAGATGCGCGAAGAGCTTTCCAGCCTGGACAAATACGCAGCCAAATACCCGGACGCTTTTAACGCGGCCACCAAACTGCAAAGTCTCATGCGCGGATTCGGCCGCCACGCAGCTGGCATGATCGTAGCAGGTGTGAAACTGACGGAGCGCACACCGGTCGAGCGACGCGGGGATGCGCGTGTAATCGCTTTTGACAAGCGTTACTGCGAATCCATGGGATTGATTAAGTTGGACGTGCTCGGCCTCGCTACGCTCGATCTGCTGGCTTATGCGCAGCAATACGTGAAAGAAGCCACGGGCAGCGTGATTGATCTCGATGCAATTCCACTGACTGACAAAAAGGTTCTTGATGGTTTTGCCGGTGGCCATACCCAGGGCGTATTCCAGCTGGAATCAGGCTCGATGCGTAAACTGCTGAAGGATTTGGGCGGCGGCATTGATCCGATGAGCTTTGAGACCGTTGTCGCCACGACAGCATTATTCCGACCTGGCCCGATCGAATCAGGGATGTTGGACAGCTACGTATCGGTAGCCAAAGGCTTCAAAGAGGCTGACTCCATCCACCAGGTGCTCGATGAGCTGACCTCTGAGACCAATGGGGTGATTCTCTATCAGGAACAAACCATGAAGGCCACGCAGCTGCTGGCCGGCTTCACGCTCGCTGAAGCTGATGGCGTCCGTAAAGCGATCGGTAAAAAAGACATGGAAAAGATGAAGAAGGTCGGTAGCCAGTTTATCGAGCAAGCCCAGGCTGGCTGGATAGAGGTGAAGCTGGAAGACGGAAGCACACGCCAGTTCCATCGCGCGGAGCACTTCAAATGTGCCGATGGCAAGCTGCGAACCATCGAAGAAGCAATGCACGATGGCGCCGACGTTCTGGGCATCTAACCGTTTAACGCAGCTTGGATGCCGTATCTGAGCTGCGAAAATTAATACATGGATTGTGATTTAGAGGCACCAATGAAAGTTTTAGAGACGATTTCCACGAAGCCCGGACTAAGCGACAGCAAAGCAAAAGAGATCTGGGAAGCGTTTGAGAAAAACGGGGCGTACCAGTTCAACAAATCTCACTCAGTGGCTTACTCGCTGATTAGCTATCAGTCGATGTTCATGAAAACACACTACCCTGCCCAATTCTTCGCGGCAGCACTGACCATTTTGGGCGATGACAAGCATCAGGGGCTGGTCAAAGACGCGCTGAGCTTTGGCATTCGCATCTTGCCACCAGATGTAAATATCTCGACCAACCGCATTGAGATCCGCCAGATGGAAGACGGTACGCAAGTGCTGTATGCGCCCTTCTCAGCTGTCAAAGGATGCTCAGAGAATGGATGCCAGGCGATCATGCGCGCCCGGGCAAAGGTGGGTGGCCATTTTACCGACATCATGCAGTTTGAAGAAGCGGTTGAAAAGCGCGCCTGCAACAGCCGTGTACGTGACTCTCTCGATCGTGTCGGTGCATTTGCCAGCATCATCCCCGGCAGCGTACCAGCCACCTCAGAAGAACGCCGGCGCGACCAGGCGGAGCTGATGGGTAATCTGGTGATCGATGCGGTAAAAGCGACACGCCAGTTTGAAATGAACCCGAAACGCCAGGCCGAAGTAAACGTGCTGATGACGAATATGGCCGCTGAAATGGGGCTGGGTGATGAGCTTATCCGCCCGAGCATCGGCATCAAACCAAGACTGATGATCATCCTCGATAACGCCAACGGTAACGATGGCAAAACCGGCTACTTCATGGAGAACGGTTATGACGACTTCAAGGCGAAGTTGCTGGTTGCCGGTGATCTAAAGATGGGCGATTTGTACGTTACCGGCGTCTGCAAGAAGGTGAAGGACAAAGAAAAGGACTACACCAAAGACGAGTTAGGCCAGTTTAACGAGTTCATCCAAGCAGAGGTGGCTCTGGTGCGACCAACGTACATTCTTACGTGCGGCGCCAAGTCCACCAGCCTGTTTAACAACAAATCGAAGCCCTCTGATCTAGTTGGCCGCAAGGAGTATCTGCCGGAGTTGGATGTCACGGTATTCTATGGCTTCAACCCCAACATTCTCCACTTCCGCCCGGAAGAAGGCGAAAGGCTGGAGCTGATCCTCACTGACGTTGCGGAGGCAGTTAACTCATGAGTTCAAGCAGTGAATTATCACCAGAGATGATCGAGAAAGCGCGTGAAGCTATCAACCGCTCTAACTTCTGGGAGTTTATCGACCGCACCATGACTCTTGAGCTGGCCGTGGCCAGCGCCAAATACGACGGCGAACGTGCCCCTAATCGTTTACGCAAGGCAGCCAAAGAAATGCTCAAAGTCGCTTACGATCCTCTTATGCGTAGATTCGTTGACAGCATCGGTAGTTCTAGCAAGGCACTAGAAAAGTTGGACGAGTTAAAAGCGTACCGCGACAGCCTGGTAACAAAGGTGGCCAATGAGTTTACTGAGGCTGAGAAGATTGGCAACGTTGGCGAGTACCGGCGTCAAAGAGTTGCGAGAATGATACAAGCAGTGTAAGCAAAAGGCGCTATACAGCGCCTTTTATTATTTAACCCTTAGGAACGTTGTGCTCAATACATTTTTATAATTATTCAAGTCGTTTTGTATTCCTGTTTCATTTACAATTAATCCTGTAGGGTCATATACAAGGCAAATTAGATGCCCACAATCTGGATGTTTCGTATACTTCAGTATATCCTCTATCAACTGTTTTCCAATCTCTTTATCATTTAGACCCGCCCTCGTCATTTTGCATTCGATTACAATTTTTTCTTTATGTAAAACAAAATCGATGCGGGCATTCCGGTTAAATGTTGAAGAAACACCGTCCTCACTTCTAATATCATCAAATTCAATTTTTAGAAGTGCATGGAGCAGGTCTTGCACATCATATTCATCATTCATCAACAATGGTGGTCTTGAAGCATATCTGTTTTTCATAACATCCACGACGTGACCGAACCGCTTACATATATTTATGGCTTTTGATAGCGAGTCAACATTAGCAGACCCAAAAATTTCGCCTCTATACTTTCTATAATCAGATGTTATTTTATTAATTAACCCTATTGTATTACTAATTATATCATCGCGGACAACATTATAGTCTAGGGCTCTATCGTAAGATTTCATATCGGTTTTTTTAATGACCACTGAGATATCCTTCCACTCACTAATAAAATCATGATTTGAAGGATACAAAACTCTTATAGCCACCTCAATTTCATCAAAGGTCCTTTGAGTAACACGGCTTCCAAAACAAATATCCTCTTTATTTTTTATAATATTTTTTCGCGTAATCAACTCATTTATCGCCCGCACTTTGGCGTCGGGATTCAGTTCCATTATAACCTCTAAAAAAATAGGGGCTCCCGCCCCTTTTATTTATCCGACATTGATCCGATAACCTTGAACGCCACCTCTGCCTATATCACTCAATACAAATGATAATCTGCCGCCTTTTGAGGAAGGCCAGGCTGCTCTCAAATTGCTATCAATAAGAATAACATTGTTGCCACCTGAAAGTTTAGTTGCTCTGAACACGCATTCTCCATATGCTTTAGCATGTCTAGCTCCTTCAATTCCAGAAAGGCTTACCAGAGCCTTGCTAAGTGCCAACCCAATACCAATCTTCAAGGGTGGAAGATCGTATCTATTTGCTAAGGCAGTGTTTACAATATCCAAAGTATTATTTAAGCAATCTTTAGCCGCATTGTGAGCATCGTAAATGTACTGTTCCGGTTTTTCTTCTTCTTTTTTGAAAAAACCAAGGACACCATCACCTAAATATTCAGTGACACCACCTTTATATATGTTTATTGTTTTCTCAAGAGCAGGCAACAGAGCAGAGGTTTCATAAAACACGCGCTGTATTCCCTCAAGCCTAATCGAGTTACTGGCATTAAGCATATGATCTGTAGAATTGCGCATATCGGCAACAATAGCTATGAAATCGTCTACTATAGTCTCACCTTCCATAACTATTTCATGCCCAGGTATTTGACTTGGGGCCGAGTCCATAGCACTCTTATTGAAGGCTTCGGTGCCGACTCTACTCTCTGCTATTAATTTATATCCACCATTGCCCCAATGGTATTCAGCTTGATTAAGAGACCTATCAACCAAGTTAGCAATTATTGACCGCTGATCACTATTCATGCCTGAACTCCAAAATTGAAGTAATATACAGTAGATAGAAACATACCTAAAGTAAGCCATCCCAAGGTCAAGTTAGTGCATACATTGACCCTAAGATTTTTAACATTACGAATTAAAGATACTTTCATCTTTTCACTAGCTAGTTCTTCAAGTAATTTTTGTTCATCTTGAGGTATAGCTGATAGGTAAGTTTGAACATCTTGAGTTGCTCTAACATCACTGATGCTAAAGAAATCCTTTTTCCCTATGAGAGGCATGCCACCCATGTAAAAAGTATCAGCAGGAACTATGCCGATCATGTGTTTTTTTATGTCAGTTATAGGTGACAAACTTTTGAACAAAACATATACCGAGGCAAGCCATAAGAGAGCTGTCATTACTGAAACAAATCCCAAGTGGTATGGAGAAGTCCAAAGCTTTGCCACAGCTTTGGAAAGCCCTTCAACTGAAGTCAAAGGAAGGAAGATAACGACAAACAAGAAGCCAATCTTGACATCTGTTGCCCGAATAGTGGCTTGAGTATCATTAATCGATTGATACAGAAATTCTATCTGTTTTTCTTTCACTTAGCGCCATCCGCATTGACAATTTGTTTATTGAGATAAATCTCATAGATTTAACAACTTTTCCCTACACTAGGCAATACCCTAGATTTTGACTCTGGGGTAAAGCAACACTCATCGGCAGATCTCCACCAAACTATTAAATTTAAAACAATCCTGGTAAAATATTGAGTCCAAAAATAGCTAATAAACAACTTAAAATATGAACAATATTCTTGACCAAATCATCATCGATCTTGAGTTTAATCGCGACGACCTTGAGGCCGTCTGGCAGCGACAGCCGGTGCTGCTCATGCAGTACGGAGCGAGGCTGGCGCAAGCTGAAAGACAAGTGGCTGATGCTAAGCGCGGCCTCGATGCGGTTGAAGCCAAACTATACGACACTCACCGTAAGGACTTGAGCATGAACGGCATCAAGTTCAACGAATCAATCCTCGATGCTAAGGTAAAGACCAGTGTCAGCTACCTATCCCATCGGCAAAAGCTGGATGACGCACGTTACCTGGCTGACATGTACAAACATGCCGTTGCAGCATTTAACCACCGAAAAGACATGATCGTGCAGGCATCTAAGCTGGCCATTATCGAAATCGAACGACTTGGCGCCGAGCGTTTCAATCGCCCTTCCTGACACCCTGTTTTTATATCTGGATTATAGCTAGCTAACTAGCTATTATGCGCTTGCTCGTTAGCGAGTCACGACTGCCCAAAGTGCAATGCACCCTCGGCCAAAAATAATAATGGAGAAACACATGTCATCAGCATTAATGAACCTTCTGAGCAAAGCTCGCGGCGATATCGCAGCTAAGCGTGGTAACAACGTCGATATGGCTCGCCTGAAGGATGGCGATAACTACCTGCGTCTGTTCCCAAACAAAGACGATCCTGACGGCGTCTTCTATCAAACATGGGGTATGCACTTCGTTAAGTACCAGAACGACGAAGGCAAAGAAGCAACCACCGCCTACGTGTGTGATCAACACACCCACGGTCGTGCTTGCCAGCTGTGCGAAATGGTCATGGAGGGCAAAGCTCGTCACAAGGGCAACAAAGCAATGGAAGACCGCATTCAGGCAATGCGCGCCACTCCACGCTATCTGGTTAACGGCGTACTTTCTGCTCGTGAAGATTTTGCTGACGCGAAAGAAACCCAGCTGATTGAACTGCCAGCAACCGTGTTCGATGACATTCTGAAAGTTATCGGTGAAGACCTCTCCGATGAAATTGGTAACCCGCTGAGCAAAACTGAGGGTTATGCGTTCTGCATTACTCGTACCGGTTCTGGTCGTGATACCAAATACAGCGTGTCGCCTAAGCGCAAAGTCTTCAAAGGCAACATCGAAGACAAGTTCTGGAACAAGCAGCATGACCTGATTGCTTTCGCAAACCAGGCTGACGAAACCAAATTGCTGGCTACTACGCGTCACATGAGCCGTCAGATTGGCATCGCTGCCCCTTCTGCGATTGCAGCGGTTAAATCTACCACCACCTCAGCGGCAGCACTGCCAGGCTTTGGCTCCATCACCGGCCACGACGAAACCCCAGCGACTACTCACGGTGCAGCAGCTGTTGCGCGTGAAGAGACCCCGGCGCCATCGTCCATCGTTGATGAAGAAGTTGCTCGTGCGGTTGAAGCTGAGTTTGTGCCAGAAGTTGAAACAGTTGCGGAGCCAACGGCGGCAACGCCAGCGGCAGAAGCACCTGCAGCAGCTGACCCGGCACTGGATTCACTTCTGGCTGAGCTGGAAGGTCTGTAATCGTCGAATAGACGGAAAGAAGGCGTCTTCGGACGCCTTACTTTTTGGAAGGAGCATACCTTGAACTACTTATTCGTCGATGGTAACAGCCTCGGTTACTACCACCAGCAACAGAAAGAGAAACTTCACAACGGTGAAATGGAAGTGCAGGCGATCTTTGGCTTCGTCAAAAACGTTCGTCGTTACGCCTCCATCCTCCGCGCGCGGCCAATTGTCTTTTGGGACGGATTCAGCGATCGCCGCCGTTCGTTTTACCCAGAGTACAAAGCCAACCGGGACGACAACCCAGAAATGCTGAAGATGAAGGAAGGCTTTTCGAAGCAGAAGCCCTACATCGTCAACATGATGAAAGTGCTGGGCGTCAACCAGTTCACGGCCAAAGATGGCGAGGCTGATGATCTGGCCGGCATGTTCGTTGAGAAGTTAGTTGATTCCCCTGCAGTTGAGCACATCTATTTGCTCACTGGCGATCAGGACTGGCTTCAGCTGGTTAGCGAAAAGGTTACATGGGTGACTGTACGAGCCGATGCCCAGCATAAGCAGATCAACTTCGAGCAGTTTTCGGAGCTTACTGGCTACGCTACTCCCCGCGGCTTCCTTGAAGGCAAAGCACTCCAGGGCGACAAGTCCGACAACATTGCTGCTGTAGGTGGCATTGGCGAAGGTGGCGCAAAGGAGATTATTGCGGAGTACGGCAGCGTCGTAACGATGGTGCGGGGCATTATGGACGGCAGCATTGTCATCGACAAAGGTCGCCATAAAACAGCATTCAACAACCTGGCCAAGAACGCTTTCAACGAGAAAACCAAATGCCGGATGCTCGAAGCCTTCAAGCGCAACATGTCACTGATGAATCTCATCAAAACTCAATTCCCGCCGACTGTAATCGAGCCAGTTAAAGCTGAGCGCGACCAGAAAGCATTTGAGCAGATGTGCCTTGAGCTTAACTTCCGGTCATTCCTCGAAGATATGGACGTGTTCAAGCTGCCATTCGAAAGGTACTGCGCATGATCCGCTCTTTGTTCACCGGACACCCATCAACCTACACCGCGCTGGCCAAAGAGGTCGTTTTCCTTCATGGGGAAAGCGCAGTGACCTGCCTGCCCACAATTCTGTCACGCGCCGGTATGAGCGTTACCAAACGTGAGCTGGGGCAGGTTTCAGATCAGGTTGTGAAAATGCTTTCACGCGTAAAGAAACACCTTAATTGCGACTCGATTGAGTGGAACGAGGCGAAAGCCGCAGAACGTATAAAACCACAAGGATAAAACACATGGCTAAATCAAAACTCGCTCAGGCGCTAAATAAGGCGCTGGGTAAAAACGACAGCATTCAGAAAGTAGAGCAATGGCTTGACACTGGCTACCCTCCATTGAATCGCGCGATCTCCGGGCGATATGACGGCGGTCTTCCAGCTGGCCGTATCGTTGAAATCTTCGGTCCACCATCTGCAGGCAAAACGTTCCTCGCAACCAAAGCGATGATCGCGGCGCAGCGCATGGGTGGCGTAGCTGCATTCTTTGACCACGAAAACAGCTTTGATGTTGGCCTGGCCGTGGGCATGGGCTTAGACGCCGACGAAGATGAAGGCTATTGGGTGTACAAACAGCCAAACACCTTTGAAGAATCAGTTGAGAACATCGGCATCCTTCTGAACACGATCCGCAGCAACGAGCTGATTCCAGCCGATGCGCCGATCGTCATCGTTGCCGACTCTCTGGCATCAATGGTTCCTCGCTCTAAGGCAGAGAAGTTCACCAAGATGGCCGAGGGTACAGCGAAGGATAAAGACGAGCTGAACATGAACGACAACACGGCTCTGGCGCGCGCGACCTCTGCGAATTTCCCTACCCTCGCCCAATGGTGCCGTCAGTACAACTGTCTTCTGATCGTGCTAAACCAGGTGCGCACAAAACTCGGCGTGATGTTTGGCGACCCAACAACTTCACCTGGTGGCGACTCACCGAAGTTTTACGCGTCCGTGCGTATTCGTCTGGGTGCGAGCCAGCTTAAAGACGGCAAAGAGAAGATCGGTCAATGCGTTGGTGCTGAAGTCGTTAAGAACAAAGTAGCGCCACCGTTTGAGAAATGTAGCTGGAACTTCTACTACGACACCGGTCGCGGCCTCGATGTTGTTGAGTCTCTGGTGGAGCACATGCTTGAAGATGGCTTGCTGCCGAAGAACGCCAGCGGCCGCGTGGAAATCGGTGATAAGAAATACACTAAATCCCAGATCGTTGAACTGTATCGCCAGAAGCCATTAGAGGAAATCGTGGCGGCGCTGGCCAAGATCGACAGTGATAAACGTACAAAAGCTGAAGCAGAAAAGGAAGCCGTTGCTGAAGCTGAATAAGGCTAACAGATAGCCATTTAATCGAGGGGTGCTAACGCGCCCCTTCTTTTTTGGTTGCAATTAGGTAGGTAACTACCTATTTTATGTAAGCACTATAAAACATCGGAAAAACACATGATTAAGTTCTACACCTTCACAATTGGAGTGATTGCATCTGCCTTAGCGGTGTATCGATTCATTGTGCCAGCACTGTTTTCACTGAGTGACGATTTCGCCATGGTTTTGGCCGCTGTCATTGCTCTCTCTTATCCGGTCGCCCTGGCGGTCATCTCTAAAAAAGTATGGAAACGCAAAAAGAAATGAAAAAGGTAATTGTCGCGCTGCTATTGGCAGCATCAGCATTCACGCTAACCGCGTGTGATCGCGAAACCGTACCTGCGGGCTACGTGGGTGTGAAAGTCGATTTGTATGGCACTGAGAAGGGCGTACAGCAGCAGGTTGTTGGCGTTGGCCGCTACTGGCTGACCATTAACGAAGAGCTGTACAAGTTCCCAACGTTTAACCAGCTGCACACGTATCATGACCCGTTCGTGTTTCAGACTTCCGACAGTATGACCATCTCCGCACATGTTGGTGTTGAGTACGCTGTAGAGCCTGACAAGGTGGCCAAAGTCTTCCAAACGTACCGCAAAGGCGTTGATGACATTACCACCAGCAATCTACGTCAGAACATCTCAGACGCACTGATTAAGCACTCCACCGACATGAACATCACTCAGTTGGCGGCGGGTGGAAAAACCAAGCTGCTCGATGAAGTGACCAAGGATCTGCGCGCCGGTCTTGAGCCTATTGGCATTCACATCGTGAAACTGAGCTGGACGACTGACCTGGATTATCCAAAGCAGGTCAAGGATTCCATTAACGCCAAGATCGAAGCCAACCAAAAGGCAGCGCGAGTAGAGAACGAAGTCGCTCAATCCAAAGCTGAAGCCCAAAAGGCTATCGAGTTGGCGCGAGGTGAAGCCGAATCCAATCGCATTCGTGCTGAAGCAGAGGCTAACGCTATCACCCTGCGTGGCCAGGCTCTTCGTAGCAACCCTGAAGTTCTACAGCTGGAAGCAATCAATCGCTGGGATGGCAAGACGCCAGTTTATGTCGCTGGCGGCAATAGCGCCCCACCATTCGTTCAGTTCAAGCCGTAACAAACACAAGGCGTCCAGTTGGACGCCTTTTTCTTTGTGCCATTATGACCCATAAGAAAACAAATTGTTTGCTGAGTGATTATGAAATTCAAACACATACCCCTCATTGACGTTACAACGCCCCGCTCTTTTCGGATCGCGATAGTTGACTGCTACTGGCTGACTAAGGGAGAGAACGTTGTAACTAATGAGCGTTACGGGAACTACATGTACAACTCAGACAAACGGATTGTTGAACGAGTGTTCGCACGTCACATTCAAGAGGAAGGTTACAGTGTCACACATATCCCCCTCGCGTTTATTGAAAGGAGAGATTAAGTGTCTTTAGCATTAGAACCCTTAGAGCCAGAAATGACCCAGGTTCGCGGCGATAACGTTTCAAACCACCCTGCTTTTGGGATGGTTTCAGTAAACCGCATCCACTCAACCGGCACGACTTTATTTGCTTCCGACCTTCGCCATGCGGAAATCATAGAGCTGGAGATCTACGAAGGCCAGATGGTCGAAAGAGATGGTGTACAAAACCCGTCGCGCGCTACACGACGCCCTATCACTTCTATCAGCCTCAGCTCAGCTCAATGGGCGACTCTGGTTAGCAGCTTTGGCCTGGGTGAAGGTGTTCCCTGTACGCTCAATCGCACCAAAACCGGCGATAGCGTTCGCATTCCTCCAATCAAACGAATGGAGTCCACGCGTCAGCGATTTGACCGAAACATTGAAGAAGCTGCCCAGCGCCAGCTGGCAAACCTTGCTGAAGATCTGCAATCCCTCGGAACTCTAATGGCCAAGGGGAAAGCCGGTAAACGCGAGTTGGAAGAATTGTACCGTTCAATGTCTGCCCATCTGGGGAACCTGCCTAAAAACCTATCGTTCTCTACCCAGCTAATCCAAGAGTCGATGGATAGCATTGTGTCAGCCGGTAAAGCCGAATTAGAAGCGTCAGCCGTTGGCGTGGCACTTCGCCTGGGGATCAAAGAGATTGGCCGCCTGGCCGAACTGGAGAACAAAACTGATGAGTAACATCGAAGGTATCAAATGGGTGGCGGATGGTGAGCCTAATTTCTACACGCTGCTTTCAGGCAAGAACTGGTTTGGGAAACTCCAGCTGAACGGAGAGATGCACACCGTAGCTCAGGAGAAGTTTTTAAATGGCCTGTTCCCACACTTGAAAGAAGAGGCAAGCAAGTCAGCTACACCACTCACGCCGGTAAAAATCATCGAAATCATGATCGAGTGGCTGGAGTGCAACGTGGATATGGGCACACCTATTGTCTTTGACAATGATGATGACAACACGGACTCAGCAAAAGCCTTGCCAGCTATGTACGAAGCTCTGCACCTTCTTCGAGGCATAGAGGTGCAATCTTGACTGTGGTATGCGAAAGCGTGAGTCCGGGCGTCCACTGGTTTACCCCTGGCAAAGAGTACAGCGGCTTCAGTGACTCGGACGGCCAGGCTCTGCATACCACTGACGATTATGGCGAGTATGCCCTCATATTCATCGACCAATCTAGTCACGGCACTTTTAAACAGAAAAAGGATTAACCGATGGCGAAACAGCAGAAACATGACGAGGCAGCTGAGCGCCAGAGATGGATTGCCGAGGGCGTAGAACTCGCGATAAGCCACCTTGAGGGATCTGAATTTGGTGAAGAAAACGACATTCGCCTCCTTCGCGAATTGTCCTCAAAACTCAAAAAGGAAATGCCATGACCAGCAAAACAAAGGGAAGCGCTCTGGCAGCGCTTTACAGAGCTTCTAACGCTGCGCTTGATGAAGTAGACCAGTTGAGAGCTGATGGCTTCCCGCAGCCAATGTGGGCTGAATCCATGCGTACTGCGATTGGGGAAATGGGCGCACCCGATGTGGCAGAGAATGAGCAGCACTGGCAAAAGTTGATCCGCGTGTATGCCGAAGAGATTGGGCCGACACCAGAGCCTGAACAGGCATTGCTGTTGAAGCTGTTCAAAGAGGCGGGTGAGAACCTACCAATCTGGCCAGGTACTTGCCATGAGGTGTTTCATTCGCAATTTAGAAAGATCGACATCTTTGAAAATTCCGTCGAGGGCAAAGAGGCAATCGTCTGGTTCCTCCTTCACCTCGATGATTGCTTCCCCCGCGTGGCCGCAAAGATGTGGCCTGCAGATAACAATTAATCACCTATTTAAGTTAAATATAATTAAGTAACCAACAACTTATAATAAGGATATAAACACATGAAAACGCTTGTCAGAATCCACTCAAGTTGTGATTTCTCAGTCTTCCCTCTGTTCATTGTTGAAGCAGAGAATGAAGAGCTGATGGATGAGGCTATTGAACGCGCGATTAACAAATGTACCGGCTATGACGATGACCAGATTACTATTGACGATAGCAATGTACGCTGGCGCGGCAGCCAATGCTGGTATCAGGAAGATACTCAGCCGCTTTCCAATGAGGATGCAGAAACACTGGTGAGGATCTTATCGTTAGAAACCTACAGCTAACGCTTTCCTTACATTTCAAAAATAGGTTACTATCTACCTATCTTATGGAGTTCGCATGACAGTAGCTTTGCAATTAACCTCTCTTCTTCTGATAGTTTTATGCCGTCAGATGAAGAAAGCCTTCGAGCCAATGCCCGGGCGCGTTTATTACGCCTTCATGCTCAGCACCGCATTATTCATGTTTCTGTCGCCGGTGCTGAAATGAAACGGATCACGTTAATCGCATTATTGATGCTTCCCACTTTAGCCCAGGCTAACGACCTGAAAACGTTGCAGTGTCACGCTGCCATCGTCCATTCGGCTGGAGAGCGAATCACTGGAGTATCAGAGCGGATGACCGGTGCGCTGGTCGTTGACAGCGGTATGGAGTTTTACGCGCTGCTCGGCTCTACGATTTACAAGTCTCCCCCGCTGAAATCGCGGAAGAAGATGAAATTTGGTGTTGGCTCGGATGGCCAGACCTTCATTAAAAAGGATGCCGTGTACAGCGTGTCTTCTCAGGACACCAGTATCATATTTGATGAGTGTTCCGAGGTTAGTAATGATTTACACCATGCAGAAAAGTGAGATCCAAAAAGAGAGCGGTTACTGGCGCGCAAAGGGCTTTAAGCGCGAAGGGAACGAAGAGCTTCTGGATCGCTGGGACTGCACCATCACCTTCAAGCGCAAGCAGTGGCAGCACTTCGATAAGCTGAAAAACGAAATGACGATCACCGCGCCTACACTCTTTGGGCTTCTTAAGAAAATCATCTAATTGGCTAACAAGAATTGCCTGAGGCATGTGGCCTCTGCATACCGCAGTCAATGCCATTTGCCGAAGTACGCAACTCTACATACCGCAGTCAAGAAATCACACATTCTGGCTTGTTCATGGTGGTTTTCATTGACTGCGGTATGCGTATTACGTATCGCAGTCAAGATGGGATGTGAGGCGCATATCTCAGTGAAGATTGCATACCGCAGTCAATTTCACATACCGCAGCAAACAAACAGCATATCGCAGTCAATAAACTGCGTACCTCAGTCAATTTTCCGGTTTTGATTTGGCGAGAGCTTCTGCCAGTTTGACGGGATCAATACCTGCGCTTTTCAGAGCCTTAATGACTTCATCGTAGTTTTCTTCTGACGGCGGTAGCTCTTCGACCTTTTGTTTAGGCAGCTTGGAGGTCTGAATCAGCTTCGGGTTGCGGTAGTGGACGACAAAGTAGGTGGCGTTTCCGCGTTTAGTCTCGGTGTATTCGAGGTACCCAATTTCCTTCAGTTGCTCCATCGCTTTCCTAACAGTGTGATTTTGCGTGTAAACGCTGGAAGTCAGGTTAAGCCGGTCACGAAGGCGCTTCATGGAAATGGGGGCGTGGTTCTGGGGTAGGCTCTCAATGAAGGTGTAGAGCGCCTGGGCTGATTCTTTGCGTGGCAGAGCATCGATGGCTTTTAGTCGAAGCAGCACACGCCTGTCCATGTCATAGAGTTCGAAGAGTTTAGGCTCAGCTTCAATCTCTACAACGTTTTCAACGACATCGTATGAGGCCGATTTGACGAGGTGTGTCACCCAGGCTTTGGTGTCGTTCTGGAATTTGAGCGTGACGGATGCCAGCTTAAACAAGGAGTTGCCGATACGGTCTCGCATCTTCTGATTGGAGCGGCGGCTATCGAACCCACACATCTTAACGAACTCGACAAATGTGAGCTTAAGCGCACTGCCCTGCACCCCATGCTCTGCCATTGAGCGAACGATCCCCAGCCACACCTTGAAATCAGTGTCCATATCCAAACGTGACCCTGTAATTTTCACGTCGTTGTAGCCTTCGCTCTTAGCGATGGACAACTGGACAAGTTCTTCGGTCGCATCTGTGATATTTTTACGGTTGGTTTTGCTCTTACTCGTTGATTTTAATGTGGGAACAAACAGGCCGAGACGCATAAGCGGCACCGGCTGAACAGTGCTGGAGCTGTTAATATCCAGTGAAACGATCTCACCTGTCGATTTGTTTGTTTCTTCCAAATTCATCGGTAAGGTTTTGGATTTCTTGACCATTTTATGCACCAGCAGTTGTTCACATGCCGTAAGTGTAACTGCATATCTCAGTCAAGGTAAATACATACCTCAGTTAATGGTTTTACGTACCGCAGTTGGTAGATTCACATGTCGCAGTCATGATTCTACACGCTACAGTCAATATCGATCCTGTCTCAGCCCTGTGGTGGCGTGGGTTTGCGGCGATCGGGGATCTCTTTTGGATCTCCGTTGGGATCACTTTAGGATCAATTTATTGGATCGATACTGTGGAAATTGGGGATAAACAAAACAGGCAGTTACAGCCTATCGCTAAATTTATGCGCTACAGTCGCAAATAATTCCACCGGCAAGAGTAGACCAATGGATCTGAAACGCACACGCTGGGTTCGCCGTCTCGAAGATGGCACCTACACCATTGAGCCAGATAGCAAACTTAACTCCCAGAAAGAACTATGTGACCTCTGTGGGATAGCGTCAAAATGCCCAATCAATGAGGCGCGCCACAAGTTCAAGGCTACAGGGGCAGACTTCCACTTAAATTCTTGTCTGCGGTATGTGCCGCTCATCGCGTTCCGTAAACCGATCATCGGATTGAATGAGCCTTACTTCAACACGCTCCGCAGCGGAGTAACTTGGGTTAATCGTGTAGAGCCGGGGAAAATCGTATGCCTGGTGGACGCAGCGAACGGAGAGCGAATCAGGTTCGCAAAGGTGGATCGCGTATGTTCAGGCCCATTCGAAGAAATGCTTCGGAAGCATAGCCGACTTAATCACCTTTGCATGGGTGGTCAAAGCGTCGAAAAGGTTTCTGAGGTAATCCGCAAATCCTATGGGCATTTCCTGAAACCCGAAAGCCAGCTGACGGCCATTTATCTGCGGAACATCAGCCGCGATCATGACGTTGAATATCACACGGATCATGAGCTTGAGTTAGAAGATCCTCGCGCAAAAGCACCAGTGATAGATATGGCCTCGCTTCGCAGAAAGCACGAGAAGACGATTTAACCCCTTCCAATGAGCGAACGTACCAGAAATTACGTTCGCCCTCTCACAGAAGCATACAGAGCGAATTTAACGATCCTCTATTATAGGTAGTTAGCTACTTATAGATATTGCATAATAGCCAGCCTGCGAACCAACCCAATAGCCTGTAGCTCTGAATTGATGGCCTATTCAGTGTTGGTAACATTGCGTTGAATTTATAACAAGCTGGAAGAACACATGACTATACCGTATGGCGTGATCTCTGATCCCCACTACCACAACTGGAATACTTTCGCTGTTTCTGACGCCAATGGGCTTAATTCCCGCCTGGCCATACTGCTTGAATCGACAAAGGAAGCGGCTATTGCCATCAAAGAGGCTGGCGCAAAGCATCTGTTCGTTGCCGGTGACACGTTCCATGTGCGCGGCACTATCACACCGTCTGTACTGCACTATGTGACGGAAACCTACAAGTGGATCATCAACGAGCTTGGCCTTGAAGTGGTCATGCTGGCTGGCAACCACGACCTCGAAACCAATGATTCTGTCTACAGCGCTAACGCAGCTGCCTCACTGCAATCGATAGGGGTTCAGATCGTTTGTGGCCAGCAGCCGTTCAGCGTTGAAGTCGGTGATGTGAATGTTCATTTCATCAGCTGGCGCAATTCCCATGCCGAGCTTTTGAGTGACATGAAGGCGCTGCGAAAGCGTCTTGAGGGCGACAACCACGACATCGTCATTCATACCTCAGTCAATAAAGCGATTCCGACCATGCCTGATGTGGGCATCGATGCGCAGGAGCTGAAGGACATTGGCTTCCGCCTGGTTCTGTCTGGGCATTACCACAACCACAAAGAAGTCCTGCCCGGTGTCGTCAGTGTTGGCGCGCTAACGCACCAGAATTGGGGTGATGTAGGGACATTGGCCGGTTACATGGTGGTGCAACCTGATGGCAGCTTTACCCAACATGAAACCTCGGCGCCAAAGTTCGTCAATCTCGAAGAAGGTGTTGATGACAGCGAAGTGCGCGGTAATTACGTTCGATTTTACGCGGCCATTGAAGCTGATGAAGAAGGTGTGAAGATTAAAAACACCCTCAACTCTATGGGCGCCAAAGGCGTCGTGTGCAACTTCGTTCGCAAATCCTCAATGATGACCGGCTCAGCGAGCACTTCCGCAACGTCAAAGATAGACAGCCTTGGAGAGTCAGTAAGCGCTTACTGTCAGATCATGCACGACACTGACGGCGGCTTTGATGTGAAGGCGCTGGGGGCGCTTTGCGGCGACATCCTTCTTGAAGCTGAAACCGGTACTTCAGAATGATCACCAGCAAATACCAATGGGCAGTAAACATCCTGAACAACGGAGGGACGGTCACGCTCCATCGTTTTGCATACCGCAGTGAACGAGTGCGCTACAAGCTCAACCGTTTATATCGTGACGGCGTCTTAGAGCGCGCTTTGTACAAAACTCACCTGGAGTTTCGTCTCAAGAAAGATCAGCCAAAGCTGACTAACCTGGCATCCAAAATAAAACATACAGAGAAAAGCACATGAAATTTTTGTCAATGAAGGTTGAGAACTTCATGGCGCTGGCCGAAGCGGAAGTCGAACTCTCCGACCGCGGGCTGGTGCTGATCCAGGGCATCAATACTGACGACTCATCAGCATCCAGTAATGGCGCTGGCAAGTCCACCCTCATGAACAGCTTAATGTGGTGCATCTATGGCGAAACAGCCCACGGTGTGAAGGGTGACGATGTTCTGTCAACGGGCAACGAGAAGAACTGTCGCGTTCAAGTGACTATCGAGGACGAAGGCAAGACATTCGCGATCATCCGTCACCGCAACCACAAAGAGTTTAAAAACCGTCTGATCGTTCGCGGCGAAGATGGCGACATGACCAAAGGCAAAGACACGCTTACACAGGAACTTGTTGAGCGGCTGATTGGTGCATCAAAGGAAGTTTTCACCGCATCGATCTACGCGAGCCAGGAGGCGATGCCAGACCTGCCGGGCATGACTGACAAGAACCTCAAAGCGATCGTTGAGGAAGCTGCCGGTGTTGACCGACTGACCCGGGCGTATTCCATTGCTCGCGAACGTGCCAACGCAGCCACCGCGCGCGTAGATAACGTTAAAACCAAAATGGAAGGTGCTTTGTCTCTGGTGGACTCGGCCGAAACAGAGCTGAAGTCAGCCAAGGTATCCTCCGAAGAGTGGGAAAAGAGCCGCAGCCAACGTTTGGAAAAGGCTCGCGAGGATCTGACTGGCGCTGAGGTTGAACTGGCAGAGGCTGAGCTGGAGCTGCGAACCATTCCAGAGCAGATCCGCGATAAGCAGAATGCCATTACCTCTGAACGTGAAAAGCTGGCAACCAAAGATGAGCACGACAAAAAGCTGGTTCGTGTCCGGGCTGTTATTTCCGAAGCGGAAGGCAACATCCGTTCCGCAGAGACGTTGAAAGCTTCAGCGGTTAAACGTGCCCACAATAATAAAGCGCAGGCAGATGCCATTGACTCCAAAGTTGGCACTCCGTGCCCAACATGCGGAAAGGCTTATTGCAGCGAAGATCTATCAACCGTTAAGGAGAACTATATTGGCCAGGCACGCAGTGAAATTGCAGAAGCGCAGGCATCAGCAGCGACAGTGGCTGAACAGCAAGGCCGTCTTGATAAAGCGCGCGGCATCGAGCGAGCACTTATCGACGCAACACCAGATGTCTCAGCCATCGTTGCCCGAATCCAGCAGCTGAATGGCGAGCTAAGCACATTAAACAAGCGCTCCGGTGAGCTGGGTTTGCTTGAGACCACCTTCCGCCGTGCCAAGGCTGAAGTGGATCGTATCATGGCAGAAGTGAATCCGTTTCTGGCGAGCATTACGCGCCATGAAGAAAGCCTGCGCGCCAATAAATCTAAATACGCAGAACTCAAAACAGAACTTAAAAACCATCAGGAGCAGGCTCAGCTGCTTGAGAAAGCGCGCCAGGTTTACTCCCCAGCCGGTGTCCGTTCCCACATTCTCAGCTCAGTGACGCCGTTCCTGAACATGCGCACCGCCGAATATCTCAACACGCTGTCTGACGGCAATATCGTTGCTGAATGGTCAACCATGGAGACCACTAAGAAAGGTGAGATCCGAGACAAGTTCAACATCAATGTATCGAAAGCCGGTTCCAGCAAATCATTCATGGGCTTGTCCGGTGGTGAGAAGCGCAAGGTGCGAATTTCGTGCTCACTGGCATTACAGGATCTGGTGGCCAGCCGCGCCAGCAAAAATATCCAGCTGTTTATCGGTGATGAAATTGATGATGCGCTGGACTCAGCAGGGCTTGAGCGCTTAATGGGCATCCTTGAGACCAAGGCTCGCGAGCGTGGCACCGTGATGATCATCAGCCACAAAGAGATGAAATCATGGTTCCGTGAAACCATCACCGTTGAAGTGAAGGACGGCCGCAGCTATGTCAGTTAATGAGCTGAGTTACATCCAGTTCCGCCAGGTGGTCTCTGTACTGGCGTCCATCAACCTGCTATCGGATTACGTGGACGAACCGGTACGACCGAAGTGGTATTTCGAGCAAAGCGAGGTGGATGACGCGCAGCGCGCCGCATTAACTGAGCTGCTTGATGCCAGCCCGGTAATGACGACGCTCACTCATGAAAGCAACGTAAAGCCGCTCATGATCAACTTAGCAGATCCGAGCGGCTATCTGCCTCGCGAATGTGGCCTGGTTACTCTGAGTGACGTGAACACTCTGACCATGAGCATTGGTGACCCGTCACTGTATCTGGACAGTCAGCAAATCAGCGCGTTCAACACTTTTATCCGCCGTCTAAAGAACAAATCGGAGCTGGTGGCCAGCGGCGGCGCTGCATTCGAAAGCGTTGCTATCAAATTCGAAGAAGGTGATGACCTCATCCGAAACACAATTGTTGAGTTCAAGGATGGCAAGGGGGAGACCCTTTTTGTGGCTGATGGCGACACCCACGAGAATGTTAAACACAATCTGCCGAAGAACTACCTAAGTGAACTATGTGAGTTCGTTGCGCAAACCATGATGACCTCGGAGGATGATGATTCATTGTTCAATGAGCTGCTGGGCGTACCATCAAAAAGCCAGCAAAAATATGAACCAGTAATAACGCAGGAAGCCCACCCTCAGTGGGGAACATGGTAAGGAGACCATAATGAGCAAGTTGATTAAAATCGTCGGGTTAGACCCCAGCATGAGCAATTTTGGCATCGCAGCTGGCACCCTCGATCTCGACACCAATGAAGTTAAGGTGACGCGCTTCGAGCTGGCGGAAACGAAGGCCGGTGGCAAGAAGAAAACAGTTCGTGTGAATAGCGACGATCTGCGCCGCGCTGGTGAAATTTGGGCGAAAGCAAAGCCCATGATCGATGAGGCTCATATTGTTTTTGCTGAGCTGCCGGTTGGCAGTCAGTCATCTCGTGCCCAAACGAGCTATGGCATTTGCATCGGCGTTCTGGCGAGCATTCAAAAGCCGCTGATTCAGATCACCCCTGACGAAATCAAGAAGTATGTCGGCGGCAAAGCTAGTGTTGCCAAAGAGGACATTATTGAGTGGGCGACTCAGGAGCAACCAGACGCGCCCTGGCTGCGCCACAAGTCCAAAGGTGAGATGGTGCTGACCGGTAAGAATGAGCATCTTGCTGACGCTGTGGCGGCCATTTATGTCGGTTTAGATACTGATCAATTCAAACAGGTGGTAAGCGTACTGAAAGCAATTTTATGATTTATCGTTGATAGGTAGCTAACTACCTACTATCATGACGGCCACTATATGTAGTGGCCTTTTTATTGGGAAAACACATGATTAACATCCAGAAACGTGACGGGCGATCGGAGCCACT